>JAFWWX010000141.1 GCA_017517985.1 Clostridia bacterium
CCTTCATTTTTGATTTTGGTTCGAGAAATATTAATGACTTGAAGGTTGAAATTTCCTGTCAAGGAATGACATATTCTTTTGAAGCATTAACCGAAACACCGCCAATTTTTAAATCTGATATTTATGATATAAAACTATATCACAATGGAGACCTTTGTGCAGAAAAAAATGGAATATCACTTTCAGGTTCGCAAGTTATTACTTTTTAAAAACAGGATACCCATATTGCAGGGTATCCTGTAAAAAAGGTTTATTTGTTTGCTGAAAATCCTATTTCTGTAGGTGTTAGCATAAAGAACACATTTTTAAATGATAATTTACTGTATTCATCAATAAGCCAAATACATTTTTGTTTCCAGTCATCTTTTTGTCTGGATATCATATCATCCCAAGCAGGAGCTTCACTGTATTTTGTGAGGCTGAGTGATGGATTATCTGAGGTATATCCTTTTTCAACTGTGCAATAATTTAAGCCTTTAAATGAAATGTATTCACTTAAGAATCCGCTGAAATCTTCAAATGGATTTCCTTTTTCGTCAATAGAAATACGAACGTTTTTTGAAAGCTTGGGATTTTGTTTCGAATAAATAGTAATAGTTCCTATACTGTATGTTCCACTGCTGTTTATCAGCATAGACAGCGAGTTTTCAGATATAGAATAGGAAATATTTTCTGATGTGTCAATAAGTAGTGAATCAGTAGCATTTTCAGGAGTGGTTTTAATGGTGAATATAAGCTTGTCACCGATTTGTGCACGTGTGCCGCCATACAAAACATCATATATTGGTTTCCCTTTAATGTACGGCGTAGGTTCATTTGAGCTTTCGTATCCTGCATATGTGATTTTTATATCGGTAAAGGTTATTTCATTTGAAATATCCTTTTTAGTATTCGATTCTTCTTTTGCAGAGGGTAAATCGTTATTATTTTTATTAGTTTTTGATGAAGAATTTGTCTGTGCAGGATTTGATATAGAACTGGTTGTATCTGAACCAATTTCTTGATTGGATGATTCGACTATATCAGAAGATATGGAATCATCAACAGGATATATTTCAGAGACTACAGAAGAAACATCTGATGAAGAAATTGGCTCAGATGAATTTGATGGTGCATTTGAGCAACCTATAAGAACACAGGCAATTAGAAAAATCGGTATTAATAGTTTTATTATCACATTTAAATCTCCTTTCTGCTTAAATTATAGCAGAATATAAACATAATGTCAATAAACAAAAGAGGGCAATTTATGAAAAAGAAAGGTTTTACTCTTGTAGAGATAATTGTTGTAATAGCAATTATAGCGGTTTTAGGAGCTGTTATTGTTCCTGTTGTTGCGGGAATGCTCAATAAAACTGATGAACAAAATGATGAAGTTAATGCTTCTTTATATACATCGGTAATGCAACAGTTTGCAAACGAAAAAGTTGGAGATTCATTGCTTTATCCAGCTCTTTCAACAACGGGTACGGATTCGGAATATCTGCTTTTGCATGATAAAGGCGGTCAGGGAATGTTCCCTGGATATAATGTTCTTGAATTTGAAAATGATGATGAAACATATGCTGCCATCAGGAGAGAGGCAGTTATTGCAATAAAGGCATTCAGTAATGTAAAAACTTTAGACGGATATTATGTTTCTCCGCCGACAAAGGAACATTATCAATATGTATATTATTACCTTACCGGTGAAGTTCGTGTCGAAGATGAAAGAGAAAAGACGGCAGTCACAGAATCTCAACTGCAAAGCGGCGTTATTGATACAGAAGATTTTTGGGTATATTTGAGTCGTGACGGAGGAAGCGGGGATGCACTTATCAACAGCGAAAACGGTACAGGAATGGTTTTCGTTCAGATAAGGCAATTTGGAACTGATGAACTTCTTGAAGACACGACAGTAACTTTAAATATCGGTTCAGAACAGAGAACTGCAAAGACAAGTAAAAACGGAACGGTTGGTTTTTCAAATATTTCTCTTGGAACTGTATATATTGGAGCAGAAAAATTAGGTGCAGTTTCATTCCCGGACAGTAGATTTTATGAAGAGGACGGTTCTCTTACGGTTAAAGAGGGCGGATATATCGGAGACAGTGCTGCCAATCCTTATGTTATTACATTAAAATTGGGTTCTTTGGGTTCCTTAGGATTTTACAAAAGGACACATACGTGGAATGGAGTTTCTTGGGATTATGCTGATGAATACATTATTAAAGATGTAGATATAACAAGTGAATTTACGGTTGACACATCAAGGGAATATGGATTTGCCAGAGATGAAACATATATTACCAATGCGGCAACTAATGGTGGACGGCAGGAACTTTTAACAACAGACGGTAAATTCCTTTTATATGGTCCGTATGTATTGAAAGTTACTGCCCCGAATTTCAGAACTCACATCGAGGATGTTGTTTCAAAGGTTTACGGTATTGACAATTACGAAAATGAGGGACTGGGCAGATATGACGGAGCAACTGCACCCTATGAGTACCCTATAATTATGAAACGGCCTGAAGGTACAGGTCAGGTAAGCGGTACTATTCGCTGGGAACGTCCTGAACAACCGCTTGAAGGCAGCATTGAGCCTACAGGCATTTGGTTTGAAGAATTTGCAGTAAAAACAAGAGTTGTCATGAAGAACAAAAATGATAACAGCGTTTATTACAGTGATTATTTTGACATTTCCGAATCGGGAAATTATCCGTATAAAATATCAGATCTTCCTGACGGTGAATATGAGATATATTTAGATACGCCCTATGGTGATAAAGGCAAGCTTACACTTGATGAATTTCCTACTGGTATAACGATAGATGGTACAGAAGTAATTGTTAATGCAAGTGTTTATTTTGAAGATGTTAAAAATGGTAGCATAAAATTAACAGTTACTTATGACGATAGAGGAAATAATGATGCCATTTCAGGAGCAAACGTCACCTTTACAAGATTAGGCTCTGTAACATATCCGCAGGTAACTACCGATAATAAAGGAAGCTGTACGGTCTCATCAGTTAAAAAAGGCTTTTATCAGGTTGAAATTGATTTGCCGACATATATAGCAGAAAGAAAATTTATTTATAACTTCTTTGTTGATGGTGATGAAGAATTAGTAATACGACTTCCCATTGAGTCTTTTACACTTGAGGGTATTATTTCAGGACTAAAGGCCGATGGTTCTGCTATGACGAAAAGCGGAAGCTTTGATGGCATTACTTTAACATTTACCAGATATAACGAGGACGGAAGTGCTAAATATAGTTCGGTTAAAGCTACTGTCGATACAAGTGGTTTGACAGCGCCGTATACAGTGACACTTGTTCCCGGCATGTATAAGATTACAACAAAAGTAACATGTTATCTCGATTATTCCAAAGCAAACGTACTTGAAAATTTCAGAATGGCAACCTCATTTAATTTTTCACTGACTATTGACGGAAACAAAATTTCATGTCATCCAAGTGCGAAAATTGTTTGGAAACAAAATGCAACATACCACTGGAAAGAATGTTCTAAATGCGGAACTGTATTTGATAAATCCAAGCATAAGTATTCTGCTTGGACAGCATCAGGGGCTAGCGGTTGTTACAGATATTGTACTGAAAAGAATTGTAATAGAACATTAGATGCTGTAACACCGCACGATTATGTGTATTCAAGTGCAGGCAGTTATGCTGCTACCTGTACATCAAACGGAAATACGCATTATGATTGTTCACGGTGCGGATATGATAAGGATGTTCCAATAAATAAATCAGGTCATAATTACGGGTCTTGGACATCTGACGGAGCATCCACACACTCAAGAAAATGTAAAAATTCAGGTTGCTCTGCAGTAGAAAGAAATGACCACAGTTACGGAAATTGGTATTGGACGTCTACAACTCCGGTTATGTGTAGTGATACCAGTTGCTGCTATTATAACGGAACACAAAGAAGAGACTGTACAGTTTGCACTTATTATCAGACTAATTCTCCAATGGTAGGGCATTCGATAGAGTGTTATATGATGCGCCACTATGTGAGCGATACCCTTTATTATAACTATCATCCCGATTATATAGCCGACGCCTATTTTAAGACGGCCGAAGGAAGGATATACAGCAGATTGGGACTAAGCTCGGTTGTTAATGGCAGACAGGTTTTTGCTCCAGGTAATCCTGATGCCGGATATTATGGCAGAAGCTATAAAATTACAACGATGTCAACTGATATATTTACTCAGTCATCGGTATTTGCAAATACAAAGCATTCTCATTTAATTGCCTGCGGAAACAGACCTGTAATTAATGGAATTGCATATTACTGTCACGCATCTGTAAACCATAACGGAAATCCTTTGGGAACGGTATGCGGTTGCAGGAACAAACCGTTAGGTTATGTTATGGGAACCTACGGTTATGAAATCATACCGGACTTGAATCCTTCGTGGGATAGTCCTTACGAAAAGTTTGGGAGGTAGATTATGAAAAAGAAAAGAATAATTATAATTTTTGTTGCAGTGTTTTTAATGGTTTCCCTAATTGCATCCGTGATATTAGGTATATTTATGTCAGGGGATAAGTTTAATAAAGAGGATGACGGTATCGCCTTTGATGAACTTTATGTCAGGGATGTGCTCGAAAACAAAACTGCTGATGACATAATAAACGATCCTCAGTGGGAAGAAAATCTTGCCGACTCAACAGAGGATTATATTATGGTAAGCGCTGATAAATTTGACCTCACAAAAGAAATGGGGGTCGGTGGCGGTTATTCAATGCTGCATTTTGATGCCAAAACAAAAGATATTGAAATGATACAGCATAGTTATGTTACACATACGGAAGAAAAAGAGCCAAAAGCAGTTATTGAGGAGCTTGTTGCGAATATTCAAACAAACATTACCGGACTATTAGGAAATCCGCAGCGTAAATTTATGTTAATGAACAGCAGCGGAGAGTTTAAAGATTACGATGGTCTTTCGGTTGAAGAGATGATAGACAGTATATTAAAAAATGACACAGTTATGTATGCAATGTTTGAATGTAACGGTATCAGATACGAATTAAATATTATGTATTCTGATGAGACTGTATATACGATGGTTTGGATATACGAGGAAAGTGTGGCAAGAAATTCACCGGATAATATTTTCAAAGAAGGTGAGCCATAATTGAAACGAATAAAAAAAGGATTTACTTTAACAGAACTTTTAATCTCTATTGGTGTTTTGGCTGTTATAGCGGCAATTGCCATTCCGCTGACAATTGGAATTATGAACAAAGGCAGCGAAACAAGTGAGGATGTAAATACAGCCTTGTACACCTCTATTATGAATAAGTATGCTGCCGAAAAGGTTGAAGAAGCTGATGTATATCCTCGGCTTACAACTGTTGGGACCGAAGCTGAATATCCGATGTTTGCGGAAAAAGCGGGACAAGGCAATTTCCCCGGATTTAATGTTATTGCCGGTGTTGATACAGCAGATGTAATAACTCAAATTCGAAAAGAGGCAGTAATTGCAATAAAAGCCTTTAGTGATACACCTGTTAGTGATGACTATTTTATAAGTTCTCCATCTGATGCTGATTATGAGTATGTTTATTACTATCTTACAGGCGAAGTTAAAAAAGTAAAACGTGAGGATTTGTCGGTCACATCTGCCGAAGACCTTTTAACAGGGCAGATAAATACAAAAGATTATTGGGTTTATCTGAGCCGCAACGGTGGAAGCAGTGCAGCATTAGGCGGTGTTTCAAACGGCGTAGGACATCTATTTGTAAGGGTATTACAATTCGGCACAGATGAGCCTCTTATAGGCGCTACTGTAAAGGTGGTGTCTGGCGCTAAAACTTTTACCGCAGTAACCGAAGAAGGTCAAAATGGTTTTGTTGGATTTTCGGGTATACCCGAAGGAGCAGTTTCAATCAGTATTTCCTATACGGGCGCTATTTCTTTTCCTGACAGTACCTACTATTCAAAAAATGGAGAAATAATTATTTCTCCCAGTGGATACGAAGGGTGTCAGATGAATGTGCCGTACACAGTTAAATTAAAGTTAGGTTCTTTGGGAACTGTTGGATTTTATAAGGAAACTGTGGAATGGAACGGTGAGGATTGGAATGAAAATAGAGAATATATTACCGACAGTGTGGTAGCAACTACTGATTTTTCCATTAATACAGGAAAAAATGGTGGTTATCCAAGAAATGAAAGCTATCTTACCAATTTATCGCAAACAAACGGTGTTTTAAATTTGCTGGAGGGTGATAAATTTCTCACATACGGACATTACCATATGAACATATCTGCATTCGGATATAGAATTCACAGAGAAGATGTAGAAGCAACAGTTTTTGGCTTGAGCGATTATAGCGGAAGATACGATGGTTTTTCAGAACCTTATGAGTATGCGGTTATATTACGCTCACCGGCAGGAGAGGGCAAAATATCCGGTACGATTGAGTGTGAGAGAGAAGAACAGCCGTTATATGGGTATCCAGAAGGTCTTATCGGCACATTACCTTATGAGGATAATTTTGATTTAAGAGCTTGGGTAAGGCTTACAAATGTTGAAACATACGAATCCTTTTACAGTTCTGAATTTTATCCTAATGAGGATGGCAAATATGACTATGAGATATCCGGTCTTCCTGATGGCGAATACTATTTTGAAATTGATTCTCCCTATTACTATTATAGTTTAGATAAGTTTCCTGAAACAGTGACAATAGACGGAAGAGAAGTTATTGTTTCTGGAAAGGTCGAAAAAGATAAGGCTGAAATGGGTGGGTTATACGGTTGGATTTACTACGATTTGATGGGGAATTATGACCCGCTACCAAATACTTTAATTAGTCTTACCCGTTTTGGTGATACAGAACTTTCTTATTCGGTGTATACGGATGAGTGGGGATATTTTGAAACAACCGATATAATAAATGGCTTTTATCAGATGACCGTTGAACTTCCTGCGGAACTGGGCGGAAATATTTTTTACTATAAGCTCTTTGTAAGCGGATACAATTATGTGGACTTAATGATATCGGTTCCTACGGTAACTGTCAAAGGATATATTTATCCATTCCTTAACAGCGAATTTCTTGATGTACCATATTGTATGGGTGACCTTGAAGTTTATTTAGTGCGTACAAATTCTGATGGCAGCTATGAATATTCATATTCATATGCTATTGTGGATTACTATTCGGATAATTGTGAATATGAAATTCAGTTACCGCCGGGATATTACTATATGGTAATTGATGCAACGTGTTTTTATACAGAAGTTACCAATATAGTAACCCTTACAGATGACTGGTATGAAGAC
>JAFWWX010000142.1 GCA_017517985.1 Clostridia bacterium
GCCATTGCCGTACATAATACTTTTTTCTTCATAAATTTCATCTCCTAAATTTGTATTTACCTTTCGGCAACACAAACATACCACAGAAGATGCTACAAGTCCACGAAGGATTTCAAAATCCTTTTATTGGATTACTTTATCTCATATTTTAATATGACATCTTTGAAAACTTTGCAAAAAATGTTATAATTAATTTGACTTTTTTTGATTCTGAATCGTCTAATAGATGTAAGAGCTTTTACAAAGGCGAAAGGAGGACTTAATTTGTACGAACTGTTCGAGCAGAAATATAAAGAATGTGAAAAGTCTTTGTTCTTGGTTGCTTTTGGTTATCTGCACAATACCGAGGATGCAAAAGATTGTGTTCAAGAAGCCGTTTTGTCTGCTTTGAGATCTTTCGATTCTCTAAAGAATAAAGAGTTTTTCAAAACTTGGCTTACAAGGATAGTAATTAACAAGAGCAAGGACTATTTGAAAAAGCAAAGATTCACCGAGGAATTAACAGATAATCTGAATGTATTTTACGATATGCCTTCGGATGAAATAGGCATAATGGATTGTATATGCAAGCTTAACCCAAAGTCATCAATCTACATAACCCTTCGGTTTTATAATGATATGACTTATGACGAAGTTGCTCACACATTGAAACTGCCTGTTTCAACTGTAAAATACAAAACTAAAAAAGCACTCAACGAATTAAAATCACTTTTGGAAGGAGATGCAAAATGAGAATATCTGAATTAGAAAATAAATTAAGAAAACACGCTGAAACAACAAAAAATGTTATGCAACCTCCTTTCGACCTGAATGAAGAAATTAAGAATATGGAGGAACGCACTATGAGTAAAACAAAAATCACTATGAAAAGAACACTCGCTACTGCAGCAGTATTAGCACTTTGTCTTGTTACCATCTGTATGACACCATTAGTAAGCTCAATCAGGGGATTTTTCAGCGACATCGTTCGCTTTGACGGAGCTATAACCGGAACTAAGTATGAAAACGCAACGAACGATATTAAAGTTGATGTTTTGGAATTAACATCTGGAAACGGTAATATTATTATTCCGTTAGACTTAACCTTTGAAAAACCAACCAAAGCACCTTTCCCATGCATTCAGGAAGTTGCAGTTTCAGAATACAAAATATTTGATAGCAATAATAAAGAAATCATTAAAACCAAGCTTTCTGCAGAAGATGGAGATAAAGGTACAGTTAGTGACGGCAAGGTACAAGTTAATCTTTCTCTGAATGATTCAAAATTCAAATCAGGCGAAGAATATACAATCGTAATTGAAAAAATGTACGGTCTTTCAAAAGCTGACGCACCTCTCCACATAACCGGAACTTGGAAATGTAATTTTATAAGATAAATGAATAGCCTATCACTTTTCGGAGTGATAGGCTTTCGTTTTACTATCTTCTTTTTCTTATAAATAAAATGACAATAACAACTAAGAAAATCAATGCACCTGCACTTATAACAAGAGTTGTAGTGTTTATCATGTTACCGTCTTCGTGGATGTTATTAACAGCTTCCTCCAGAATTTCATCTTGCAGGTTATACGGAAAGAGTTCATATAGTTTTTTGATATCATCGGGTTCCATTTTGTAATCAAACACCAACATGCGACTCATTGCTGGGCTATTCCTGTCAACTTCTCCGTGTGGCGTAATTGCAACATAAGCACGCCCTTTGGTTGTACTGTCGCTATTTACGCCTCTGATAAACAAAACTTTATCATAGTTTGTATCATAAACCGTCTCATTTTTCACATTTGTTATCTGTATTTCACTCGCAAGCTTTATGAATTTATCCTTATCAACTTCAAATTGCTCATCTTTAAAAGAAAAGACAATTTTCATTGATGACTCCAGGTCTTCACCAAGGAACTCTGCAAAAGAGATTTGTTTCCCAAGATTTTGACGTTCTTCTTCCGCACGGACAAATCCACCCGTATTAAGAAGTTCCTGCATACATTCTGCTA
>JAFWWX010000143.1 GCA_017517985.1 Clostridia bacterium
TAATTATTAACAATAGAACATATCTTCCATTGAGATTTGTTTCGGAAGCATTGGGATTTAATGTCTTTTGGCAATAATAAGTAATGGAACAATAAATGTTAAATTCATGATCTACTTGGATTGACGAAACTAAAGGACCATAACCATAAAAGAATCCCAAAATGAAAAGCAAATATTCTTTGAAAACCGTGAAATCGGTATGAGTAAAATAACCGAATTCGTTTCAAAAGGATACAAAATAGGATAATATGAAGCCCTTCGGCAGTATGTGTCGAAGGGCTTTCTACATATTTTTTTAAACAAATTTTCAAAAAAGTATTGACAAATTTAAACTACAAGTGTAGTATATAAATATAAACTACATTTGTAGGATGAAAATTTGGAGGTATTTCTATGGCGCAAAGAAATATTAACATCTCTGAGGCAGAGCTTGAGGTAATGAAAGTAATCTGGAGTGAAAAGAGACCGGTTACTTCCCTTGACTTAGGTGAAGCTTTTGAAAATAAGGGATGGAAGAAAACAACAATAGGGACATTCTTGACAAGACTTGTAGAAAAAGGTGCTTTGTCTGCTGAAAAGCAAGGTAAACTTTATTATTACACACCGCTTATATCCCAAAAAGATTACCGCAAGTCTCAAACTAAAAACTTAATATCAAGTTTATACGGAGGTTCAATAAAAGATTTTGCCGTCTCTCTTTTCGAGGAGCAGGCGATTTCAGACGAAGAACTAAAGGAGCTGAAAGCTATCTTTGTTGATAAGGAGGTATAAACAATGCTTGAGTACATATTTAAGGCAATTTTGATTTCCTCTCTCTTGGGAACAGCAGCAACACTGATTTTAACAATCCTGAAGCCGATTACAAGGAAAGTTTTTTCGAGCAGTTGGCACTATTATATGTGGCTTCTTGTTTTAGTCACAATGATTTTGCCATTAAGAATAACGATTCCAGTGCAGATGCAAACAGTTTCTACGATAGATACTGTAGATGTATTGTATGAAGAAGAAATTATTTATAACCCTATTCAACAGGTTGAGCAAGAGATACAATTAAATACTGAGCAGGAAAATAATACGGATAGCGGTATAGAAAAATTGAGCTTATACACGCAAAAAAATCTATACATAATATCAATTATATGGCTTTTGGGTATGGTTGTATTATTTGCACTCAAGCTTTTTGGATATACATTTTTCCTGATAAAACTAAGAAGATGTTCTGATAAAATATCTTGTCCTGAACTTTTAAAATACACTAATAAGAGAATTATAACCAGAACAAGTGATAAAATATCTTCTCCGCTTATGATTGGACTTTTCAAACCAACTCTGCTATTACCTAAAACAACAATGACTGAAGAACAATTTGATAATATTTTGGCACATGAGATGGTTCACTTCAAAAGAAAAGACATTTGGTATAAATGGTTTATCAGCATTGTAAAGTGTATTCATTGGTATAATCCGACTGTTTACTACATTTCTAAGCAGGCTGATATTGAATGTGAAATATCGTGCGATTTAGCGGTTGTAAAGGGAATGTCTGAAGAACAGGAAACAAATTATATCAATACAATACTTACTTTGCTCGCTGCAGGAAATCAAAGAAAGGCTGCTTTAACAACAGGAATGACAAGTGACAAGAAGACACTAAAAAGGAGGTTTACAATGATTAAGAACAAAGTTAAATTTAATAAAAAGACATTGATTATATCTCTCATACTCGCACTTGTAGTATTGTGTGGTACGGTATTGGCAAGCGGGTTGCTGAATGGTAAAATTCTTAATGAATACGAAAACGAATTATTAGCCGTCAGCACCGATGCAAGAGAAAATGACAACTTTAATTTTCTTGTTTTAGGTGTTGATGAAAACAACAGAGCGGATACAATTATGCTTTTATCCTTTGAGGATGGCAATGTAACAGGAACATCAATACCGAGAGACACAGCCTTTATTTCAAAGGAATTAGATAGAAAAGTAAAGTTAAGTGAAATCTTAAACAGTGAGAATGGAAATCAAAAAGTAATTGATGCAGTTAGAGACACATTATCTGTCCCAATCACTTATTATGCAAAAGTAAATCTTTCTGCCGTAAAAGAGATTGTAGATAGCGTAGGCGGAATAGAGATTGATGTGCCGATGGATATGGAATATGATGATCCGCATAAGAACCTACATATTAAACTTAAACAAGGAAGACATACTTTGAATGGCGATGCTGTGTGCGGTTTACTACAGTTCAGGCGCTCGAATAATGGAACAGGATATCCTCAAGGAGATATGACAAGGATAGAGGTCGGTCAGCAGGTTATATCAGAGTTCATCAAGCAGAAATTAAACAAAGAATTTATAGATAAGTCACCGGACATCTTCAAAATTCTTGCTGATAATATGGAAACAAATTATCCTGTTTCAAATTTAATGAATGATATAAAGCTCCTTGATAAGATGAAGTCAAATATAGAATTCCGTATAATAGACGGGACTCTGAATGCTGATGAGACCGGAATTATGTTTTATGATATAAATAATGGTGAAGTTGTGTCAGTAGTGAGCAAACCTAAACTCGTGACTGATGAACAATCAGAAACAGTATCTCAACCAAAGACAACTTTAGATGTTACAGTAAACGAGAACGAGGATGTTGAACTTAAAAAAATTGAATTAAATAAAGATGTTGCAAATCCAGTTGAGGGAGAAGTATCATTGAATTTTGGAAAGAGAGAGCATCCCATTACAAAAGAAATTCATGAACATAACGGTATAGACATTAAAGCTCCTGAAGGAACTGATGTTGTAACCTCTATAACAGGAACAGTAACAGATGTGGGCTTTGACTCCGAAAAAGGTAATTATATTGTAGTTGAAAACGGCAATGTAAAAACCTTATATGCACAGCTTGCAAGCACCAGTGTTAAAAAAGGTGATAAGGTAACAGCGAAGCAGTCCATCGGAACAGTTGGTAAGACAGGAACAGCTACCGGCGCCCATCTTCATTTTGAAGTAATAGTTGATGGTGAATATGTTGATCCGGCTGCATATATAAAATAAAATATTATTATTTACCTCCGGCTTTTTTGTAAAGTCGGAGGTTTTTGTATTATTTAACTCTCTGTACGAGATAAGTATTGATGACAAAAAAATATACAATTAAACAAATATTTATACATATA
>JAFWWX010000005.1 GCA_017517985.1 Clostridia bacterium
CAGTGTCTTTTGAATTTTCATCCATAACAATAAATTTATCTTTTGGAGAACGTCCTGTGTAGATACCTGTCATAACATTAACGGCACCAAGTTCTGTTACCTGACCTTTTTCAAAGCCTTCAAGTTTTGGATCCGTTTCTGCAGCGAACAATTCTTCATAAGAAGGATTGTGCACAATTTCCGTTACTCCGTTAATACCATACTTGCTTAAGTCTACTTGTTTCATAATGTACATTACCTCTTTCTTTTAATTTTATATTTTATATTAAAATAAACCATTCTTAATGTGTCAAAGCCTTATAACATCAGACTAGATATTATTCTTTTACACCAAGCTGTAATTCGTCGGCATATGGTTTCATCGCTTCGATACAGATTGAAGCAACCTCTTTCACCTCCATACCGAGCATTTCGCAGCCCTTTTTGATGAGTTCGCGGTCACATTTAGCAGCAAACTTTTTATCCTTAAACTTTTTCATAAAGCTTGATACTTCCATATCAGTTATTCCTGCAGGCCTCATTCTTGCTGCTGCCTGAATAATACCTGTAAGTTCGTCTACTGTAAAAAGGCTCTTTTCCAAATTGGTTATCGGCTCAACATCGTTTATGATACCGTAACCATGTGCCAGAATAGCACGAACTTCTGAATCTTCAAGGCCTGCTTCTTTAAGAGGCTCTTCGGTATACTGAAGATGCTCTTCCGGATGCTGTTCATAGTCGTAATCGTGCAGATAACCGATTGCTTTCCAATGTTCTGAATCTTCTCCAAAGTGCTTGGCAAGACCTTCCATTGCAGCCATCACATTCTTTGCATGTAAAAACAGATGTTCTTCTGTTGTGGTTGTGTTAAGTAATTCCTTTGCTTTTTCTATAGTAAGCATGTTTATCTCTCCAATCTATAAGTTTTCTTGTGAATGATATAAATAATTATTTGTTATATTTTCTTTACTGGATGTCTGATAACAGTTTTCCATTTTTCCGGTGGAACTTTTCTTGCGTCCGACATATAAATCTCGTGGTGTAGTCGCTCTGTATTCATATCATTTACATATCCATTTTGTTCTAAATATGTATCCATCAATGCAACGCTTACAGGTTCATCATCAAAAGATCCCACATGCATAATTTGCACACATAGTCCCTCATCAACTGTTAGAAACTCTACTGATGAACAGTCTAATTTTTTCTTCTTCGCTGCTGTTTCTTTCGCCCAAATAAGATCATCTTCCAATATAAAATCAGGCAAACGAATAACAGAAATCCAGTTAAAAGTAGCTTTATTTGTATAATCAACACCCTCAACATCATCTTGCCACCAAAAGCCCTCAAGCGGTGGAACGACATATTCAAAGAAACCTTTGATTTTATAATCAGTCTTATAACTCATTTTCAATGTATATGCAACAGCATATAGTACACCAATCGCTTGCTGATATGCACCACCTTCTTCGTTTGGATCCCCTTTTCCTCTGACAGCGATATAATTTGCTTTGGGAACATTCACAAATTCCGGTTTGTTCTTTGGCATATAAAATTCTTTATATTCTTTCTTAAAATCAAAAGCCATAACTTCCTCCGTAACTTCAAATTTATATACTAACCATATGTCAACAGATTTTTATGGTTTAATTGCAACTTTGATTACTCCGTCTTGTTTATTTTCAAACAATTCATAAGCTTCTCCAATTTGTTCAAGTGGATAAGTGTGCGTTATAAGCGGTGTAGTATCAATCTTTCCCTGTTCTATCAGCTTCAGAATTTCGTCACACTCACATCCATCCACTCCGCCAGTCTTAAATATCAGATTCTTTCCATACATATCCGGCAATGGCAAAACCTGCGCTTTATCATACAAAGCAACAATCGTTACAATAGAATTAGGTCTTGCACATTTCCAAGCCAGTTCGAACGTTGATTCGCTTCCGGCAACTTCAAGAACAACATCCGCTCCACCATAACTTGAGTTACTCATCACATAGTCCTCTGCTTCTTCGGGACGAACTATCTTCACATCAGGGTAGTGGTCACTTACAAATTTGATTCTGTTTTCGTCTTTTTCACATATAATAATCTGCTTTGGTTTTTTAAGCATTACGCACAGCAAAGTACAAATTCCCGTCGGACCTGCACCGATAATAAGAACTGTGTCATCAGCAGTGATTTCAGATATACGGGTTGCCCAATAACCTGTTGCAAGCACATCGCCGACAAACAAAGCTTGTTCGTCCGTTACCGAATCGGGAATTTTATTTAATCCGGTATCGGCAAATGGTACTCTGACATATTCTGTCTGTCCACCGTCTATCCTGCAACCGAGCGCCCAACCGCCATTTTTATCTGTACAATTATTGACATATCCTTTTTTGCAGAAAAAACATTCTCCGCAAAATGTTTCAACATTAACGGTTACTCGATCACCGGATTTCACATTGTTAACAGAATCTCCTGTTTCTTCAACTATTCCCACCATTTCATGTCCCACCGTAATACCGGGAATCGCTTTGGAAACAGATCCGTGCTTAATATGCAAATCACTTGAGCAAATACTTGCCATAGTGATTTTAACAATTGCATCTCTGCTCTCTTGTATAACCGGTTTCTCTTTTTCGGTTAATTCAAATTTACCTTTTGAAATATATGTATAAGCTAACATCGTTTTTCTCCTCTATAATGTCATAAGTAATGTACCAGCCGCAATCAAGATACATCCAACCAAGGATTTAGATGTGAAATTTTCGTGCAGAAATACAAATGCCAGTATCAGTGTTATTACAACACTTAATTTATCAATCGGTACGACCTTTGATGCTTCTCCAAGCTGTAGAGCCTTATAATAACATAACCAAGAGATTCCTGTTGCTAACCCTGACAGGATTAAGAATATCCAACTTTTTTTGCTTATATCGGATATTCCACCCTGTGTATTTGTTAAAAAGACCATACCCCAAGCCATAATCACAACTACAACTGTTCGTATAGCCGTTGCAAGATTGGAATTAACACCATCAATACCAATCTTTGACAAAATTGAAGTTACTGCAGCAAAAAATGCTGACAGCAATGCTAATATTAACCACATCGCTAAGTACACCTTCTTACTTATTACTGTTAAAGTCAATACAAGCTTTTGCAGCCTGTACACCCTGTTTAGCCTTTGGTATGCAATAAATTTTCCCATCTTTAAGCAACTTCGCACCTGTCTGATGAAAATCAAATGAAACATTTGCAGCAATACACTGATTTCGTATATCAAGTATCCATTCGTAGTTGCATATTCTTGCCTCCAAGCCTGATTCACCACCTACTGAAACCACTTCAATTTCGGGAGTCAGATATTTTGTTAAATCAATTCCTTCAAGAAGAGGTTCGCACATTATTCCTTTATGCTTGATAGGAAGCTTTGAATATATGGGCAAGCGATAATCAGCCATTTTTTGATTTTCAGTCGTTACTGCAATCATCACGTTGTCATATCCGTTTCCCCAATCTTCGGGGATACATTTTTCAAAACGGTCGATTCGTTTGGTTATAAAGAAAAATCGGCAATCACTTCGTTCTTTCATAAATGACCATGCTTCTTTTCGCCACTCATCGGCATCTTCTAAAAAGAAGTCAGAGGTAAAGCAAGTATAAAATGTTGTACCGGACGGATGCTTATATTCGCCTTTTCTATTTTTTGAAACAGGTTCTCGAAATGAAGATATGTTCTTTTTAACCTCACTTGCATCTTTTTCATGCCGTGAGTCCATCCGGTACACATAGCAGTGTCTACATCCTTCACTTAGCTTATGACAACCATGCCACGGATTCCATTTCATCTTCTCACCTCTTCCACATATGCACAAATGCGAACAATGGTATGTTATTTAATTTCAACATTTTCTATTTTAACTTTGAACATTAGAAAATGTTCTGCTTCTGCAGATTCATAATGTTTGTGCAGAACCGGACACTCTTCAAGCATTCTCGATTTTAATTCCAAGTTGTCACACTCTTCTGATATACCTGTGATTCTTATCCATGCCCTTGAATCAGGTTTTTTAGCTACTATCTGTATCTGCTTATGTTCACGCATTTGCTTATGTGCCTCATTCATATCGTTAGTTGCCAGGTACAAATCATCGCCTATTTCCATAACTGCACCAAATGGTCTTCCGGCAGGATATTCCCCATTAATTGTTAATACAAAAAATGCTCCGCATTCTTTTAAAAAATCATATGCTTTACTCATCTAAATCCTCTTTCTATCCGTTATTTCTCGAACACTTCTCTGCATCAATGGCAAGTGTCACCATTAAAGCATACAGAGCGTCTTCATCTCTTACAGTTTCAATCGAATATGTATCAGTGAAATTAAAAACCTCTTTATTAACGGTCGCCACCACCTGCCCTGCTGCATTTACTATATTGTAATCCCACTCAAGAAAGTTTCCTGTTATACTCCATCCATTAAAATCTATCTCATAATGTGGCTTAAAAAAGCTGATTTTCTTCTGCAGAGAGCCAATACATCTTTCGCCTTGATACAATTCAAATCTTGGCATAAAAGTTAATACTGCCTGTTTTACGGTCGCTATATGTTCACCTTGATTATTAAGAATATGAAGCTTATGTCCCCAACTCAATTTTCCTTCGACAGTATATACGGTTTCTCCGTTTTCGTTATAAATATCATAGCTGTCAAACCAAGAGAAAAATCTTTGTTTAAATAAAAGTTTCACTTAATCACCGCTTTCATTTTCTGCAACCATTTTGAGTATTGGCACTATCGATTCTTCGCTAATATCCGTAAAAACATCATATAACTTATGTACATCCTCTATTACTGCTCCTTGTTTCACTAAATCTTCAATCAAGCAGATAAGTGAGTTATAGAATCCATCAAGATTCAATACAACAATTGGCACATTAATACGTTTTAAATATTTTAACGTCAGCACCTGGAAAAACTCATCCATAGTTCCTATTCCGCCGGGAGCGATAAAAAACACATCTGCATGTTTTTCCATAAGTGTCTTTCTCTCTGCCATAGTGTCAACCATAACCTTATTATCACAATCGAATATATCTTCAAAATCGCTGATAAAATCCGGTGATATGCCCATAACAAAACCACCGTTTTCTTTAACACCTCTTGCAACAGCACCCATACAACCTGTTGCTCCGGCACCGTAAACAAGCGAAAAGCCATTTTTAGCTATAATCTTTCCTAATTCTTCTATTTTCTCTTTGTGGTGGCTGTCTATTCTTTCATTAGCACCGCCATACACACATGCAAAATATTTTTTTGACATATCTATTACCTCCTGCCTATGTCTTTATTTTGATTTTCGTGCATATTTATCGCACAAGTCATTAATCTGATCCGTGAACTTTGCAAGTTCCTTGTTTGTCAGATTACGACTGAGTTCTGCAACTGTTTTAAGCCTCTGGCATGCTGCCATAAGTCTGTCAAATACAAGATTTGCTCTTCTTCTGCCTTCAGATACTTTAGTCAGTTTTACTATTCTTCCTCTTGCTGTGCATTCGCCTGTTGCAAGATCATATTCATCACCGCTGTATGGTGCTGTTGCTGTAAATTTAAGCTTGTTATATATTGTCTGTGAAAAAGCATCACACACCAAATCATCACCATGATTTACAAATACTTTCTTTGGAGGCTTTTCCATGCTTCCAAGCCATCCGAGAAGCATGTCTCTGTCTGCATGACCGCTGATGCCTACTATTGACTCTATTCTCGCATTAACCTGAATATCTTCTCCAAACAGCGAGACATGTTTTGCCCCGTTTATAAGTTTTCTTCCGAAGGTTCCCTCTGCCTGATAACCTACAAAAAGTATGGTACTATTTTCTTTCCACAAATTATGCTTCAGATGATGTCTTATACGGCCTGCTTCACACATACCTGACGCAGATATGATTACCTTTGGAATTAAGTCAAAGTTTATTGCTCTTGACTCTTCAGTTGTAACACTCAGTCTCAATCCGGGGAATGATATGGGATTGATACCCTGCTTTACAAGTGCAAGTGTATCTTCATCGTAATATCCCATCAGATTATCCTGATATATCTTTGTTGCCTCAACTGCAAGAGGCGAATCCACATACACAATAAAATTTTCGTGTCCTTTTACAAGCCCTTGTTCCTTAATTGTCCTGAACAGATATAAAAGCTCCTGTGTTCTTCCGATTGCAAAGGATGGAATAACAAGGTTTCCGCCCTTTGAAAATGTTTCCTGCATTATTTTTGTAAGCTGTGCAATATAGTCAGGTCTCTCACCGTGAACTCTGTCACCATAGGTTGACTCAATTACCACATAATCAGCATAAGGTGGATTTTGAGGATTTCTGATAAGCGGTCTGTCGATATTGCCTAAATCTCCTGAGAACAAGATTGTTCTTTCCTCGTCATTTTCCTTTACGGTAATATGGATACTTGAGGAACCAAGCAGATGTCCCGCATCACAGAAGTTAATTGTTATTCCGTCAACAATCTCAATCGGCTTATTATAACCATATCCCACAAATAGTTTAAGAGATTCTACTGCATCTGCCACAGTGTATACGGGTACATACTGTTCATATCCTGAACGCTCTGCTTTTCTGTTCTGCCATTCCGCTTCCTGTTCCTGAATGTGAGCAGAATCCTGCAACATTATATTACAAAGTCTGTGTGTTGCTTCTGTGCAATACACGGGACCTGAGTAACCTTTTGCAACCATTGCCGGAATCATTCCTGAATGGTCTATATGTGCATGAGTAAGACAAATCGCATCAATTTCAGACGGAGCAACGGGCAATTCGCAGTTTTCGTATGTATCGCCGCCTTGTTCCATACCGCAGTCAATAAGGATATGCCTTCCGCAAGCCTCAAGCAAGGTGCAAGAGCCTGTAACCTCATGAGCTGCTCCTATAAATGTTAATTTCATATTCACTTACTCCTCTCATGTTTTATTTAATAGTTATAAGTTTTGTCCTCTTTCAGAAGAATACTTTCATCTGTTTTAAGAAGTATACTTCCTACTATCTCCACAACTTCTCTATCGTCTGCTTTTCTTATGTATGTACAACCACAAGACTCACACTCTGTCGGTTGATAATCCGCTTTATAAGCTATTCCGCATTTTTCACATATGTATATCATACAAAAGCCTCATCCTTCACCTCAACAACATCTTCAATCTGACAATCAAGTGCTTTACATATTTTTACAAGTACTGTCAAAGCCACAATTTCGTCCTTGTTGAGCTTAGTTAGCGTTGTTGATGATATATCAGCCATCTCCATTAAGTCATGTTTACGGATTTTCTTTTTTTTAAGTGTATCCCATAGTCTTTGATATGTTACCATAGCACTCACCTTCGCTATAAAATCATTATATATTTATTATACGCTTATTCGACACAAAAATCAAGACTTCACTTGATTTTTGTGCTTTGTTTTGCAACTAATGAGAACAAGAAAAGACTCCCTCATCCGAGTTTGGATGAGGGAGTTTCTTTTACTCGACAAGCTCAATAGCAGTTAATTGAACCTTACCATTGGTGTTTGGTGCAAAAGAGACTTTTACTCTGCTCCCCATCTCGATATCTTTCAATCCAAGATAGTTTTTACTTGAATAAGCAGAGCACACAACCTTTCGGCCGTCATCAAAGTCTATGTATGCAATGATGTTTACTCTTCTGCCATATCTCTTACAAACTAATGTACCTGTAAAAACACCAGGCTCATCGTTGTACTCATATACTGAGCCATCAAACCCTGACTCCATATATTGCATTTGTGAATATGCTCCCATTTATTTCACCTCCTTTCCGTTTCTCCGCATCCAAGTTTTAATGCTCTGACAAGCATTTTGCCGAATTCTTCTTCCGGAATATTACTTGCTTTTGATACATTTTCAACCGCCTGCAGAAAGTTTGCAAGCAGGTCCTTCTGGTCCTCAATCATGGCCATACTGTTAAGAACCATCTTACAGTTTCTCTCGAACAATTCTTTTTCGATATCCACCATTATCACCTCCGATGCAGTGTCCCGAAGCTGCTTACTAAAGCTATCTTCAATACCACATACAATTACACTTTTCTTCTTCTCTTTCAGACATTTGACTACTGTCTGAAAATGACCATCCCCTGTAAAAAGAATGTATGTATCTATCCCCTTCTGTTGTTCTAATGTCTGATAGATATAATCAAGCATAATAAAGTCAGTCATATCCTTTTTCTTACGCATAAAGGTGTTACTTGTTTCTATAACAGTATTCGTAATGCTCCTGACCTTATGGAGATCACCGGCAATGTTCTCATGCGAAAAATCACCAAACACCATTATGTCTTTCAGTTCAAACCTTTTCGTTATTTTATCCTTCCATCGTTGCAGATTTGGGTATAGGTTAAACCTTTCTTTACACGAATAAAACCAATACTCGTAATCTACAAATGCAATCGCTTTTTTCTTTTTATTCCTGAACAATTTTATCATCTTCTTTTCCTCCTTCGTTAAATCCCAATTCTTCTTCGATTTTGTCAAATTCATTATGAATTTTATCTAATGCTAAGTTTTCATTTATTGCTGTTTCAAGTATCTTCAACAATCTACTTCTGTAGCTCATATAATATCTGTGTTTCTCTGTTGTTTCCGCAGTGAGAGGTCGTCTAATAAGTTCTTCTATCAGACCTATAATTTTATTATCTATTTCCGACTTTCTGGCAAGCATCTTGTCTACTTCTTTTATGAACTCAATTTCTTCTGTACTTAAATTACATCCGCAATCCTCTGCATTTGCATTATTCACAAAAAATTTCTTGCATTTGACGCACTGAGTAATTCTTATTTTTTCATGTAACGACAACAACAGGTCAATCAAAATAATATGTGAAAACATATTTGTATTGAATGTTGTATGCACCTTGTCTTTTTCAAAACATTTGAGGTACCATTCGACAAGTTCAGGCGCAATCATTAATGCCCATCTTGTTGCCTGTTCATTCTTCCAATCTGCAAATTCCTCTTTGCCTTCGCCGTAATATATAAGCAGATATTGCAATGCTTCTCTTCTTAAAATCTTTCTGTTTTCTTTTTCTATAAGGCAATCCACTGCTTTACTCTCTTTTTTTGCCGTTTGACACATAATCTCTCCTATCGGATAAATATGTTCCTTGGCATCACACATTGTGAAAATCGCTACATCAGTTCCCTCTTCAAAGAGAATATTATATATCTCTCCTGTTGTGTTGTTGACAAGTTCCTTTTGGTCAATTTCAATACCGAGTTTTTCTTCCAACACTTTTTTCAGTGTTCGGTAGTGTATATGTTTGTTCATTCTTTTACCTCCAAAAATTATTCGGCAGACGTTCCAAGCGGAAGTCTGCC
>JAFWWX010000144.1 GCA_017517985.1 Clostridia bacterium
AAATTTCGGTAATTTATGCAATTTCAGCACAAATACCCCAGTTTTGGATGAAAATTTAAGCTTAATCTGCAAAATTACAGTGCAGGTGAGGCAGAATAAACCTTTCCGGTGCTATTTTTTCGGAAAAACTGGAATGATTTTTATATGTGTCTCGCGTTTTTGTTTAAATTGGTATTATGATATAAAAAATGTGAGTGTATATACAATAATATCGAAAGAATTTAGCATCTTATCCAATATAATTTATATTGACAAATGTGTATTATTTTGATATAATTAGTCGAAAACTGATTTATTATCATCATCCGAAAAGTTACAGATTTAAAAATTCAAAGGAGTATATTTAATGGGTTGGTGGGTTGCGCTTCGCACAGAGGTGTTCTTCATATTGGGCATTCTTGTTTTTTATAAATTTATATATAGATGCATTGGTTTTTGTGTGAAGGCTAAAAAGTTTGCGCCTGCGCCCAAAACTAAAAAATACGGTATTGTAATTGCCGCCCGAAACGAAGAACTGGTAATTGGGAATCTTGTAAACAGCTTACATAATCAAACATATCCGCGTGAAAATATTCACGTTTTTGTAGTTGCCGACAACTGTGATGAGAAGGATAAAACCGCTGAAATCGCAAGGGAATGCGGTGCTACGGTTTATGAGCGTCATTGCCCCGAAAAAGCAAGAAAGGGCTGGGCATTGGAGTATTTGTTTAAAAATATTGAAAAAGATTTCGGAATCCAAAGCTTTGATGGCTTTCTTTTCTTTGACGCTGACAACGTTGTATCCCGTGATTATATCGAAAGAATGAATGAAGCTTTTTCTACGGGTGTTGATGGTGTTATTGGTTACCGCAACTCGAAAAATTTCGACCAGAACTGGATATCATGTCACTATTCAATTCATTTTATGCGTAGCTCTATGACTTTGCATAGACCTAGAGGCAAATTGAACCTTGGCACACATATTGCCGGAACAGGTTATTTGCTTTCTTCTGAAATGCTGAAGGACGGATGGAATTACTTCAGCCTGACAGAGGATACTCAGGCGACAATGGATTTTGCCGTACAGGGAAAACGTATAGAGTACTGCGAAGCTGCGGAATTTTATGACGAACAGCCGTATCAAATTAAAATAATGTTGCGTCAGCGTATACGCTGGGCGAAGGGCCGTATGGCGTGTTTTTTTCGATATGGCGCAAAGCTGTTTTTTGGGCTTGTACGAATATTTAAATTTAAAAAAGATGAAAAAAGATCGCCACTAAAGGTGTTTGATTACGAAAAAGGGATATTTAAAACCTTATCTTTCCGCAAGAAAATTATATTCTTTATCGAGCGTATTATGGATATTTGCGGCTTTGTAGTGGATGTTTTTGCCATACCTTTTAAATTTATCTCCAAGAATTTTACGAATTTCGATATGATTCTGTATTTATTCCCGGTTGGATTTTTCAAGCGTATGGTTTGGATTGCTTTTTATATAGCTAATTTCTGTATAGGCTGGCAAGCAGGTACACTACTTGCTGACGGCATGAAGCCTGTGATTGTTGGGCTTGTGGGTGCCCTTTTTGGAACACTTTCAACATATATCTCAAATATTATCAGTGGGCTTATAATTGTCATCCGTGAATGGAAACACATTCATTGTCCTAATAAATTTAAGCTTGCATTTTATTTGCTTACCTGGCCACTACATGATATGATCTATCCTTTTATATGCCTCGCTTCTCTTTTTATACATGTTACATGGAAACCGATTAAACATGATGTGGTTAAATCGCTTGATGATATCGACGGAAAGTAAAATTTAAAATGTGTTGTTGCAGACGAATTGCACAAACATTATAATACATCTTTTAACAGAAATTCCGGATGATTTCGCAGTAAAGGAAGCGGTTAAGGTAGCTTCACTTACGCAAAGCATATTTGTATATGCAATTATATATTTCTTTGTAGAATAGATGCTGTTAATGACACGATTGTGTCATTAACGGCATCGTTTTTTGAAAAAACAAGAGCAATATAAAAAGTCGTTGCAAAAAGGTAATAACTGTGTTATAATCATAAGCATAAACTCGGAGTGTATAAATATACTTACTCTGACAAATAGAGGAATATATGATTAAAATAAACTCATTATTTAAAACATACAAATCAAAAAATAAAACTTCTTACCATGCACTTAACGATGTTAGCTTGACATTGCCGGATAATGGTCTGATTTTTCTTTTGGGAAAAAGCGGCAGTGGGAAATCAACATTTCTCAACATTATAGGGGGACTGGACAGTTGTGCGTCCGGTAGCATTATCGTTGATAATAAAGATTTGCTTAGTATGAAAAAAGCGGATTTGACAGCTTATCGGAGTGATGATGTTGGCTTTGTTTTTCAGGATTACTGTCTGATTGATGAGTTTACGGTTTGTGATAATATAGCAGCAGCGATAACATCAAAAGAAGTTTGTGATAAAGATAAAATCAACCAAATGCTGAAAAGTGTTGGTCTTGATGGATATGGAGGAAAATATCCGGCTGAACTTTCAGGCGGAGAACGTCAACGTGTTGCGATATTAAGAGCAATTATCAAAAACCCCCGTATTGTATTAGCAGATGAGCCAACAGGGAATCTTGACGGTGATGCAACCAAAACTATTTTTGATTTGCTAAAAGCTATTTCCAAAAAGCACTTGGTGCTTGTTGCCTCTCATGATAGTGAGTCTGCACTAAAATATGCTGACCGTATTATAATACTTGAAAAGGGCAGGGTTGTTTCCGATAGCTATAATCAGCCGGAAGATAACGATACCAAGTGCGAGGTTGTACCTTATCACGAGCAAATAAATGGTGCTTTTTGTAGTTCCAAAAACCAAAATAATGTTTGCAATGGTAGAATCAGGTGGTTGTTTCTCAAATCCAAGCTCCTTAAAATAGCCCTTTATTCCTTTATTGTTTCACTGATTATGATTGTTATGATGCTTGCGCAAACCATCACTGCATTTGATTCAGCTAAAGTTATGAAGGATGCATTTAAAATATCAGAGTCGGATTCGTTGCTTTTGACAAAGGCACTTGACAATTCACAAAAGGAACAGTTGGATAGATTGAACAAGGTAGCAGACTGTTTTCCAAGAATCACAGATTCAGATATAATTGCCTTCCGAGATGCAGGCTATGATGGTCGGATTTATCCTGTGCTGAAGTGCAATATCGACATTAACCGGAGTCACATTTCCGCTGGAATGACTACTAATCTTTTTGAAGAATCTACATATGTTATGGAGCCACTTGGTGTAATGATAGTGGAAGAGGATTTCTTGAAAGAAAAGTATGGTAAGTTGGAATATGTTGCAAGGGCAGATAGCTTTCACCCGACCGGTGTTATTATTACAGATTACCTTGCAGATAGTATGCTTCAAAGCGGACAGCTTACAGATATTAACGATTATGATGGTTTAATAGGTGAATATCATTGGGGAAGCGACAAGGCATCCCGGTATGTTTCACGAGGGTATATTAATGGAATTATCGAAACTGGGTACAAAGAAAAGTATAAAAAACTTTTAAGCACAGTAGAAAAATACGGTTTTGATTATATAAAGGAATCATTGAATAATGAAGATTTACTACAGCTGGCTGATGATATTCATACCAGGTATGGGCTATGCTATTCTTTGAATCCAAACTTTGAAAAGGATGCTCTGGATAATGCATCCTGGGATATGGTTTGGCATTATGCCTTGCGTTTTGGCGACGGGGATTTTTTTACAACTGATATTCCGCAGGTGAGAAGGGCGGATATTTACGGAATTAATCTTGGCGAAAATGAAGTTCTTATGGAAATGGCTACATATAACAGGATTTTCAACAAACAGTATACGGCACAAACCATTGAGGATTTTGTCCCCCATACAGAAACCTTAAGCCATTATTTATATTCCGAATTAAATCAGGATAATGCACAATTTGTTTGTGATGTGACAATTGTAGGGTTGTTTGTATCAAATCAAAAGGAAATTACTGGAACATTTGTTGCCGGTGAGGACATATATAATTTGTTTGCGAAAAGTCATATCTACACAACAGGACTATATTTTGATAAGAACGATAATTTAACAATGGTTATTGACACTGCGGCAAAAAATGGGTTTCGATATAATTTGATTGTCGGAGAGAGTGTGGAGACCCTTACAGAAATTGTAGAGATATTTGCCCCGATTTTCAGAATAATGGCTGTGGTATTATACATTTCAATAGTGTTTATACTGATGAATTTTGCATCAAAAATGATTAACGACAAAATGAAAGAAATTGGTATCTTAAAGGCGCTTGGCATCGGTAACCGCGCAATTGGTGCGGTTTTTGGGATACAAATATGGTTGATAGCTCTTGTAACCGTAATATTATCTGTTTTTGGCTATTCTATGTTTGTAAATCAAGCAAATGACTTGTTGATAAATTCATTGCGTATGATAGCCCCTGAAAAAATAATACCCGGTTTAACCTTTTTTGACTTCAGGACCGATATTGTCCTGCAAAATTCAAGTGTGGTGTTTATTCTTGCGCTAATATCCTATATTGTTCCGATGCTCAGGATACGCGCACTTGATCCGTTGAAAATTATAAGAACCGAGAAATAGTTTTTCAAAAACCATTTGCAAAGCAACAAATGCAACATTGATGACTGATACGGCATATTTTTCAGGTTATATGGCATATAGAAAAAGCACTTGCAAATTGCAAGTGCTTTTTGTATGCGAATTAACAAGAAAGTATTTATGAAATTCAAGGATTAATAAACAGTGGAATGTTCGGGGGTGAGAGAGTAAAGGCTATAAATAGAAATATCATTACGATATTTAGAATTTGCAAAATTATACTAAATTTATCTGCACCGCAGGATAAGGTTAATTTGTATGCTGCATAGAAGGACGCTATAACGCTGATATAGAATATGGATATATCGGCAAATGCAACATTAAATCCTGTTATTCCCGAATATGTGTAATACAAAATTATTATCAGCAAAACACCCAAAAGCGAAGCTGCACCCAGCGCAGAAGTTATACACGGATATTGGTTTTTTAAATTTTTGTTTAGAAACACAGCGTATATCAGAATAGGAAAAAATATTAATTTTGTGTGTTCCCAGACTGATTCGTTAATTGGTGCAAATAATCCTACGAAAAAATTATTATCTGACCATTCGTATACAAAGTGAAAAAATGTTCCAAGAACAGATACAAACAGTATTCCTGCTATTATGTATGATTTTAAACCTTTCATATACATCACCGATATATAAATATTCAAAAGAAAGCAGTTGTATGCAGGTGTTTTCTGATTGTTGGGTGTATTATAAAAGATAAAAAGCACTTCAATTTTTGCATCCGGACTTTTTTATTATAGCAAATAAGGCGAACAAATTTTCGATAAATTCCGTAAAACCTATTGACAGGGGAACAAATGTATGGTAAAATATCAGAACAGATATTCAGAACAGATATTCGATGCGATATACAACAAAGCGCGCCATAAATCAGATGTCTAAAGTGCTTAGAAAGGATACAGTATGAACGGTGAAATAACATATATCAACGATTACGCACCGGAAACAGTGCGTCTTAAGACCTGCGTGTGTGTAAAAGCCTACTTTAATAAAGAGGGGGTTATAATTCCGGAAACAATAATCTGGGAGGACGGACGAAGTTTCAAAATAGACAGAGTAACCGATAAAAGACCGGCAACAAGTCTTAAGGGACAGGGAAGCGGAATCAGATATACCTGCATAATCGGGAATAATCAGACATATCTTTATCTTGACGGTAACCGGTGGTTCGTTGATAAAAAACGGCATTAAATATTTTTATAAATTCTGGAAATAACGGAACTTTCTTCTGTGTTTGTGCGTCTAAATAAACAAAGAAAAAGAAAAAAGACACCTATATTTGGTTAAAATGCAGAAAGGAAACTGACGTTATGAAAAAGAAACTTTTATCCGTTATTCTTTCAACTATTTTTGCATCTGCAATCCTTTGCTCTTGTTCGTCAAGTAAAAATGCCTTTATGGAATCTACTGAAGCCGAGGCGCCGGGAAGCAACGGTTATGACTTTCGTGATGTGTATGTAACTGAGGATTCTGTTACGGCACAGGATAGCGGTGTAAGCTATAATTATAAGGTGAACACATATTCTTCCGCTACCGGTAGCGCTATTTCTAGTGATACGGAAAAAACAATGCAGGAGTTTCAGTCTACATCGGAGATACCGGAGGTATCTTCAAGAAAGATAATTTACAGCTCTGCCTACAGCATCGAAACCAAGGCATTTGATAATTCTATAAAAAGCCTTGACAGTCTTTGTGCGAAATACAATGCCTACTATGAAAGGTCAAATACATATACCGCCGGCGGAAGTGCAAGGCAGGCAAACTATACTGTAAGAGTACCTGTCGAAAATTACAAGGTGTTTATCGGCGAGGCGGACAGCATCGGTGTTGTTGTAAGCGCATCTCAAAATAATAAAGATGTAACCGAGAGCTACTTTGATACTGAAGCAAGACTTGAAAGTGCAAAAATCCGCGAGGAAAGAGTTCTTGAGATACTTAAAAACTCCGATCTTCTTGACGATGTTCTGGCACTTGAACGAGAGCTTGCTGATATAAGATATGAAATAGAAAGCTATACCGGAACGCTCAGAAAATACGATTCTCTCATAAGCTATGCGACAGTTGAAATAAATATATCTGAGGTTCAGGAGTATGTTACACCAAGGGTTAATCCCGTAAGCTTTGGCGAAAGAATAGGTAGTGCCTTTGGCAGAGGAATAGAGGAGTTCAGAGACGGCTTTGAGGACTTTGTGGTTTTCCTCTCCTATAACTTCATTCCTCTTATTATATGGGTGGTTATAATTGTTGTATTTGTGATTGTTATAAAGATACTCATAAAGAAAAAGAAAAATACAAAGGTTAGCAATAGTGCAACTGCACAGGCTAACAAGGGCAAGGAAGACAAAAATCAGTGATAAAGAATGTGTTATTCTTTTAAATTTGTATATGTGAAAAAACGCAGGCAGTGCCTGCGTTTTTTTACGGTAAATTGTAACTATTTAGATTTTTTTATAAATACCTGTTGACAAGCTTCATAAGCTATGCTACAATCTATTTAGAGATATTTCTAAATACCATAAAGGAGAGAGACGGATGGCAATAAATGAAACTCTCAAGGCAATATCCGATCCTGTCAGACGAGATATACTTTCTATGCTGAAAAACGGAAAGAAATCCGCGGGGGAGATAGCGGAAAGATTTAACCTTACCGGCGCAACGGTGTCATATCACCTTGCAAAGCTGAAGAAGGCAGACCTTATTGCCGAGGAAAAATATAAAAACTACATATATTATAGCTTGAACGCTTCAGTTTTTGAAGAAGTGATTACTTGGATTTACGGATTTGGAGGTAAAAGCAAATGAAATTTATAAAGTGGAAAAGTTTAATTTTAACCTGCAGCGTTTGCCTTGCGATGATAATACCCGGAGTTATTCTCTGGAATAGACTTCCCAAGTCTATGGCGATACATTTTGACATTAATAACGTGGCGGATAACTTTGCACACAAAGGATTTGTTGTGTTCGGAATGCCACTGCTTATGGTAGGTCTTCAGACAATCTGCTGCTTTGTGAACGACATAAACTCCCATAAACACGGAGAGAGAAAAAAGCTGGAAAATGTCACAAAGTGGATTATCCCCGTAATGACGGTGATTCTCCAGACAGTAACAATAGGCTATTCTCTCGGCTGGAATTTAGATATAAGACGTGTTGCTATAGTTATAGTTTCCGGGATATTCATTGTTACAGGAAATTACCTGCCGAAGCTTGATTATATCAAAAACTATGATATTGACACCGAAAAGGCAAGAAAAATCAACAGATTTACAGGCTATGCGTCGGTTGTAATGGGGCTTTTATTCTTTATAACAATATTTATGCCACCTATAGCAAGTGTCGTAGCATTACTTGCGATGGTACCCTATACACTTGGTTGTATTATATATGCAATTTTGATTTGCAGAAAAAAGTAAAGGAAGATATTTGTGAAATACGAAAATGTCAGAAAAGCAGAATTTGTAAGACGGATCAACAGATTTATATGTGAGATAAAAATAAACGGCAAGACGGAGCTTTGTCATGTCAAAAACACTGGCAGACTTTCCGAGCTTTTGATTCCGGATGCTGAGGTTTATGTAACGGAAAGTGCAAAGATTGAGCGTAAAACCAAGTATGACCTTGTAGTTGTTGTTAAAGACGGAGAGTATGTAAATATAGACAGTTTTGCGCCCAATATTGCCGTTGGTGAATATTTGAGACTTATTTATCCTGATGGTAAAATATACCCTGAAAAGAAATACGGTAATTCCAGATTTGATTTTTATGTGGTGAATGGGGATGAACGGATTTTCATTGAAGTCAAGGGAGTAACGCTTTTTCTTGACGGAAAGGCGCTGTTCCCAGATGCTCCAACGGAAAGAGGCATAAAGCATTTAAAGGAGCTTGCACTTTGCAGAAAAGAAGGATATACCGCAAAGGTTTTCTTTATAATCTCAGCGGATTCAAAGGATAGCCTTACATTTTCACCAAATCGTGCTGTTGGAGACGATTTTGCAAATACATTGTGTGATGCTTTTGCAAATGGAGTTGAGGTATGTGCCTTTGACTGCGTTGTTACAAGTGAATTGATGACTATAAAAAAGCAAATAAATATTAAACTGTGAGGTTTTTTAGATATATTAACGAAAGAACCACTTACGATTGAAAGGGGTAAATAAATGTTACTTACAGAAGATAGCTACATAAATAAAAATTTTTCTGATTACGGATATTTTGACGGCGATGAGTTTTCAAAAAAGAGTTTTAAGGGTTGCCTTATGCGTGCGATGGATATGGAGGATAAAAATTTTAATAAATGTACCTTTGACGAATGTGATTTTTCAATGACTCATTTCACCGGTACAAAGTTTTACGGCTGTGCATTTCTCAATTGCACTTTTTCAAACTCCAATATAATTGCTGCATCCTTTGAAAACTGCCGTTTTACCGGTTCATCCTTTGTAGGATGCGATATGGGCGGTGCTAGATTTGAAAGCTGTGATTTCTCCTATGCCATTGTTTTCGGATTAAAGTTCAAAAAGAAGGATATCCTTAATATGAATTTCACTCAGGCAAGAATGAATGACTGTGTATTTTCCGAATCCCACCTGCACTCCTGCCGTTTTACAAGGGCGGTATTCAATAATGTGTCCTTTGAGAAAACCGATATAAAAGGTGCGGATTTTGCGGGTTCAAACCTTACAGCGTGTAATCTTCATGGTGCGAAGATAACCCTTTCCCAGGCGGTTATGATAGCGGAAAGCCTTGGAGCGGTATGTGACGACATTCTTTGACAATATAAACATTCAATAGTCAAAATCTACAAAAAATCATACAGACACTAGTGTATAATTGCGATTAACGGAGATTTGATTTATATTTGCTTGACAAAATACCCAATTTATCATATAATGTATCGGTGCTAAAAAACACGAAAAGGTAAGGAATGTATGATAAATATTAATGTAAGGCTTAACACCATGAATGATGTCAAGGAGTTTTGTAATATTCTTTCCTCATATTCCTTTGACGCACAGCTGACATCCGGGAGAGATACCGTAAATGCAAAATCCATAATCGGTATTTTCAGTTTGAATCTTCAGGAAACAACAGTACTTTCTGTAGATGCAGAAAATCTTCTTGATCTTCCCGAAAGAATTTATAAATATATGGCGTAAAAGAAAAAGTTTCTGTGTGGCAAATTTCTTAATTCATCCGGGACAAATGGGCAATACCCTTAAAGAAAATATTCAAAAAATGCTGGCTTCGTTATTTACGAGGTCAGTTTTGTTTTTTTCTGTTTTTGTGATTTTGTGTTGCTTTGTTATTTTTAAAACTTTTTTGATAAAAATAACTTTTTGACATATAATAAACACAATTGTACAATCATACAATTTTGAGCGTAATTTGAATGGCTTTTTTTACGTTGGTTTTGTCGTTTTGCTAAAATTTTGCATTTTTATGTAAGTTTTGACGGATTTGAAAAAAAGTTGATAGATTATTCAAAAATGTCTGAAAAACAACATATTCGTAACTGTTTAGCCACTTAATGCAAAAGATATATTTACAACATATTGTGAAATGTTTAGTTATTTAACTATAATGAATACATAATCTTGTGGTAAAATAAATAGCGTAGAGTGGTAATGTTTGTTGTTTTTACCCAAGAACAAACATAAGACAAGACGAATTAAGGCAGGTTTTTATGAGGCTACTGATTTCTATTTCTTTTGATGATGAAGCTAAGAGCAAACTGTATAATCATATGAAGATTCTTACAGACAATTGCGAAGACGGAATCTTCACCAAAAGGGACAATATCCGCCTATCTCTGGTGTATGTCGGTGAGACAAATATGATAGGTGCTGTTGTTGAAACTATTGACGCAATAGATTCACGACAGTTTGAAATAACTCTTGCCGATAACGGAACATTCAGACGTTCCGGCAAGGATGTATACTGGGTAGAAATAGAGAAGTGTCCGGAGCTTATAAGACTTCAGAAATTACTTCACAGAACTCTTGTAAGACGAGGTGTGATGAGTGAAAAGAATGAGTTTAAGCCACACCTCACTGTTTCAAGGGATACTGTTATAGCACCGGAAAATATACCAGTTGTAAACTTTAGTGATAGAATTACTGTCAAACGCGTAAGCCTTATGAAATGCGAGCCACAGCGTGACGGAGTGGCATATACAGAGGTTTATGCAAAGGACCTTGTCCCCAAAAACAGCATTATATAAATATAAACTGAAACTGGACTGCAGAAAAATTGTTTTCTGCAGTCCTAAATCATATAAAGTTAATAACAAAAAGGGGGCGATGATGGCATCGCCCCCTTTTTTATGTATATAGGATATTTTACCAAAATCCAATTTTTAACGTTTTTTTCTTCATTTCTTTTTATTGCCTCTTCCGGACGCAATTTTTGCCCCTACAATTGAAGATATAATCCCTGTGGCATAAAGAATTGCTGAAAAAAGAAAATTCTTTTGCTGGTCATTTTTGCCGAAAATAAGTGATGCACTAACAAGTATAAGAACAATGCAAAGAGCTGTGACTATGCCGGTCATAAGAAAATGTCTGTCGCTTCCTAGTTGAGCTGTGAGAGCTGCTGAAAAGGCTGTTAGTGCGACTATACACACGGCTGCTGCTGAAATATAGTTTTCCGGCGTTGCTGTGTTTACAAGAAGAAGTGGGATAATCAGCATACACAGTGTGAATACCAAGCCTGCGACAATTGTAGCTCTGATTATACCGGATATTCCACTTTTCTTTTTCCGTGTGCCTGTATTATGTGAAGCTATACTTTTATCCATAGGTTCTGTCCTTTCCCAATTAAAGTCGTTGGTAATCTATATGAGAACAGAAGTAGAATTATTCATAGCCAAAAAGAAAAAGCTGTCTATCAAAGACAGCTTTTACACGACAGGTTATTACTTCTTAACCTTAAAGGTTGCAGGCTTGTTTTCCTGAACTTCGTTGATTTTCTTGTCAACAGATCTTACAGCCCAGAGAGCTATTTTCATCTTTGTTCTGTCAGAACCTGTTTCAATAATGAGAGTGTTTTCTCTCTTGGAAACAACTCTTCCAACAATACCGCCGATGGTTGTAATTTCATCGCCGATTGCAAGGTTGTTTCTCATTTCATTTGCTTCCTTTTCCTGCTTCTTCTGGGGACGGATGCCGATGAAATAGAAGATAGCAATCATAAGAATAATGGGAAGGAAGGTCATGAGAGCACTTCCTGTACCGCCTGCCTGCTGTGTAAGTGTATAAAGATTTGTCATTTTTTCTACCTCCGTTTTGTTTTGCATAACAAAAAGTATTATATCATATTTTCGTACTGTTTGCAACAAAATTATCATAAAAAAGAAAATATTTACAAATTATTCTGTGCCTGTTTTCAGTCATCGACACGAAGTCCCAGCTTTTCGACATATTCGTTGTAGAAGCTGTGCCATCTGTCCTGGTCAAGTGCCTTGCGTATTTCCTCCATAAGCTCGTTGTAGAAATAGAGATTGTGCAGAACACAAAGACGCATTGCAAGGGTTTCACGAGCCTTGAAAAGATGTCTTATATATGCTCTTGAATAGTTTCTGCAAACGGGACACTGACAGTCGGGATCAAGGGGTCTTGGGTCTTTTTCGTATTTGTTATTGTTAAGATTCATATGACCTCTCCAGGTAAAGAGGTTGCCGTGTCTTGCGTTTCTCGAGGGCATTACGCAGTCGAAAAAGTCAATACCTCTGTTTACTGCTTCAAGGATATTTACCGGAGTTCCGACGCCCATAAGATATCTTGGCTTGTGCTTGGGTGCAAAGGGCTCTACCTGCTCGATGATGTGGTACATAACCTCTGCAGTCTCACCAACCGCAAGACCGCCTATCGCGTAACCGGGCAAATCAAGCTCCGCAATTTCCTTCATATGGTTAATTCGCAAATCATCAAAGGTTGCCCCCTGATTTATACCGAAAAGCACCTGACCGGGGTTAATTGCATTTTCCTCCTGCCTGTTCTTTTCAACTTCCTCTTTGCATATTTTAAGCCATCTTGTTGTTCTTTCGCAGGATGCCTTTGTATATCTGTATTCAGCAGGATTTTTTATACATTCATCGAATGCCATTGCAATGTCAGAGCCGAGATTTGCCTGAATTCTCATACTCTCACGGGGGCCCATAAAGATACGCTTTCCGTCCATATGTGACTGGAAGGTAACACCTTCCTCTGAAATCTTTCTTATCGCCGCAAGGGAGAATACCTGGAATCCGCCGCTGTCGGTAAGTATCGGGCCGTCCCAGTTAAAGAACTTATGAAGACCGCCAAGGTCACGAATAAGCTCATCTCCGGGCCTTATATGAAGATGATATGTGTTGGACAGCTCTACCTGGCATTTTATTTCACGCAAATCCATTGTTGAAACACCGCCCTTTATCGCAGCGGATGTTCCGACGTTCATAAATACCGGTGTCTGTATTGTACCGTGGGGAGTGTGAAATTCTCCTCTTCTTGCATTTCCGTTTGTTTTTTTGAGAATGAACATATTTTTATTTCCTTTTTATTTTCTTTGCTTTTTATTTTCTTTGCTTTTTATGTTCGTGAGAACATTTTATCAAGCTTTGATTTTGTAAATTCAACAAGTACCGGTCTTCCGTGAGGACAGTACAGTACAGCTTCGTCCGAGAACAGAATGTCTGCAATCATAGTGGAGGATAGCTTTGAGGTTTTTGTGCCTGCCTTTACAGCAGCTTTGCAGGCAGCAGTATATAAAGCTCTGTCAAATATATCACCTATTGCTTTGCCACCGGCCTTTGCTATCTGACCGCACAGATATACAAAAGTTTCTTCTGCCGTTTCTATATCTATTTCAGCAGGTACGCCTCTTATAAGATAAGTGTTTGTTCCAAATTCCTCAAATACAAATCCAATGTTTTCAAGATACTCCCCG
>JAFWWX010000041.1 GCA_017517985.1 Clostridia bacterium
CTGAACTTGTTTTATCTATAATTGTCTGAAGATTGTTTCCAAAAGCGGAAGCAATTTTATTTTCAAAAGCACTAAGGGCATCATATATACCTGAATTTATCTGATAATTAGCAAAATAATTTCCAAACTTCATTACAGCATTTCCAAGTATTTCTGCCGGAGAAGGAGTATTTGCAAATAAAGTTTCTGCTGCTGTCATAGCAGAAGTATATTCGTCCAAATGTTTTACAACATTGTTTTCTTCAATTTTTGCAATGACATCCATAGCAGGTGACAATGTTGCTGCTGATGGCAAATTTCCTTTTAGTGCATCAGAAATCTCAGTCATCCTTCTGATTTGCTCTTCTTGTTCAAGAAAAGGTCGTATACTGTTTTGTATTCTATCTTGAATTTCCATACTTTTTCTTAATGATTTTGGTATGGGGTCAGGAATGTTAAATTTATCTATTGTAATGTCCCTCCAACATACTAAATTAAAATATTTTTGTTTATCATATCTTGAATTACAGGATTTTCTTTATCGACAACACCTGTAACAAGATTTAAGTAGTTTTTCAAATATTCGATTTCATCATCGCATAAGCAAACATTTAAGTAATTGCTTGTCAAACCGTCACTCCAAAAGTGAATTTTCCAATCAACAAAAGCATTATAAACTTCGGGTATGTCATTAAATAAACTAAGTTGATTGTCAATCCTTTTTGGTGTTATATCAAAAGTGAAGTCGGGTTCGATGAACGAAAGTTCACTTCCTTCTGAAAGTTCATCAAGTAATAACTTTTTAAGTGTATCCCGAAGTTCTTCGACTTCAGAGCAAAGTAATATCTGATTGTCAAGTTTGCCGTAGTTCAACCACGAACCACTTGTGACAGAGAAAGAAACTTCACACCATTCTTCATCCCATTTTTCTTGAGTAGAAGGATGGTAGTTGTTAATTTCTAATATGGTTTCTATACCTTCTAAATCCAATTTCAGTTTCATTTTTTACCTCCGATTTTTAAGAAAGCGATGATAATTCTTGCTTAAAGTTATTTATACATTGTACCAATTCAAATTTTTTCTTTGGTTGTTTTTCGTTACGAGCTTGTTTTTCAAGTCGAGCGATTTCTTTTTCTAACTTTGCTTTTTTATCATCTATGGCAATCTGTTCGTCAAGAGTCTTTCCTTGGGATACCTGAATATCACCAATCTGTTTTATAATGTTTTCCCAAACACTGTCTAAATCAAGACCTTTAAGTTCGATTTTAACATTTTCCTTTGGTTGCCACTCAGACTTAATGAGTTTGGAATGATAAATCGCAAGACAGAGTTCATCTTCACATTCCAAAGCGAATAGAAGGTTCTGTGAGATAAGTTTTGAAATAGCCATTATACTTTTTTCATCAAAGTCTTTGTGCTTCAGAGTAACATTAACTACAAAGAAACAATCAATGTTATTTCCGGCAACTATATTGACAGTGGAGGGTAATATCTCATTGACTAATGCCATCTTTGAAATATCTGCATCTATTTTTTCTTTTTGCACATTATTCATCTGAAATTTAGTATATATGGCACTCTTAGGGAGTTGCCGTTTTATTTCAGTTTGTTTCGGTAGTCCGAGCATAGAAACCCTCCTTTCACAATTATAAAACTACTTAGTATTTCACAACTTTTATCAAATGATTTTCAGCTTTTGCACAATCTATAATGTTCTTTGCTCCGGTTGACTCACCGTTCCAAAAAACAACAACACCGTCAGATGCCTTTACCATTTCTGCATTTCTGATTGGCCCGGCACCACGACCATAGCGACCCCAATTTGCCGGATGTCTTTCAATCTTCAATCCATGCTTCTCAGCATATTTCTCACCAAGTTTGTCGGCTCCATTTGCAGTTCCGCTTACGATTGTCACATTATACTCAGCTTTTAAATCGGCAATTACTTCATCGAGTGCGGAGCAAAGCATACCATAATCATTAAAATCTCTGCTTCCTGCTACTACCAATCTGAAGTTCTTTTTATTCTTTAATTCTTCAGAGTCTTTAACCACCAAGAAACATATAAGTTCAAAGTCATCAAGACCTTTAATTTCGTTAGCAGAGAAACTAACATTATTTCCTGCCAAGAAACTGTCTAAATCACTTTCTTCCTTGACGTTTATTATAGAGTTTATTGCCTGCCCGAGAAGCGAAGACATTCCACTCATATTTTTTCCGTCTTTTGTTTCTTTATTAAACTCTCTATATAGCTCCGGTATTGGCTCTAATTTACCACGACAAATATATCTCATTCTGTCAAGCATTGCTTTAGGAGATAGATGGTCGCATACTATTTCACCGTCATTTGTAATATAAACCATATAGAACGGATGCAGTCTATTTTGATTGTCTATATTTACACTATTTGAACGATTTTTCAATACATAGATAACACCTGCCGGAGCATCTTCAGTAGCTTGTGCAACTGCGTGAAGACCAAACGGTGTTTTATCAAGGTCGGGGTTATTTTTGACATATTCCAACAAGTCAAGTCTGAACTCGTTAAGTCCCAAGTCCATAATTGATATTCCTGTTGTCATTTCCTCAATGTCAACAACCTCTTCTTGAAGACGTTTGAGCTGTGCTTTTCTGTATTCAAGGTCGCCTTGTTCTTCTGGGGTAAGAAGGTTATCGTCACCTGTAGCTGTAAGTACAGAAATCTTCATTCTTGTTTCAACTTTTGCTTTAAGGTCTATGTATTCATCAAGAGTAACATCAGGCCAAAAGTTGACAAGCTGAATATAGTCATTTTTACTTCCAATTCTGTCTATACGTCCAAATCTCTGAATAATTCGTACAGGATTCCAATGTATATCATAGTTGATAAGATAGTCACAGTCCTGTAAGTTTTGACCTTCTGAAATACAGTCGGTTGCAATGAGAATGTCAATGTCTGCCGGCTCATTTGGCATAAGCAAATCCTTGTTTTTTGATATTGGCGAAAAACAAGTAAGTACTGTGTTCAAATCACCTCTTAACTTAGGAATTGTGGTTCTGCCATCAACCGAACCTGTTACCATAGCAGACTCTAATCCAAAGTTCTTTTTCGCATATACACTTATGTTGTCATAAAGGTATTCTGCTGTGTCCGCAAAAGCTGTAAAAATGATAACTTTTTTATTACCGTCATTGATAGGATGTTCAATTTTATCTCTGATAACATCGAAAAGTTCTTGCAATTTAGAGTCGTGTTCGGGAGTAATATCACCAACCATAAGGGTAAGAAGGTCTAACACTTCATAATCTTTCTTCAGAGTGTTACCCCAAGAAACATAATCCATATCTGCAAGGTCAATTTTTACTTTTTTACCAAAGGTGAATAAGTCTTCACTCTGGTCATCACTGTCAAATTCATTTTCTTTTATTTCTGTCAAATCGAGTTTAACAGAAGAGTGTTTGTCGTATTCTTCAATAGTATCCAACGTGGTTTTAATCAAATCTTTTATTCTCGTCAATGTCATATTGAAAGAATAAACAGAACTTTCCATACGTTTCATAAGGTTAATTGCAGTAAGTCTGCGAATACCTTGTTCACGACCTGCTTGTGTTAAGCTGGTATCATCACCAAACAATTCTGCGTATTTATTCATACAACTTGGCTGAATGAATAATGACGGTGTATAAATTGTAAGAGTAAGTTGCATAAGCTGTTCAAAAATCTGATTATAACTTATTGCATCTTTTAAGTCAGTTAGTTTGGGTGTGTGTGATACAGGTTGAAGTCTTGTAGGAAATCTACCTATATCTGCTGTGTCATAATATTTTTCTATATGTTTCCTTGAACGTGCAATAGTGACCGAATCAAGAACTTCAAAAAAGTCGAAGTCAAGCATCTTGAGTAATTTATCTGTTGTTCTGTCAATCGGGTCCCACTTGCACCAAGTATTAAATGCTCTCTGTGCATTTTTAAATATATCATCAATAGATTTTTTTGTGTTAAGTTTATCGTCAATATAATCTGCGTTACCTTCATATGCTAATGCAAGCTGATTTTTTAGGTCATTAAATCTGTTATTAACAGGAGTAGCACTGAGCATAAGAACTTTTGTTTTAACACCTTTACGGATAACTTTGTTGAGAAGTTTTAAGTATCTGTTTTCTTTTTCGTTGTCTTCGTCACCGGACACCTTGCCGCCATTTCTGAAATTATGTGATTCATCAATAACAACTAATCCGTAATTTTCCCAATCAAGCATAGATAAATCTTTGCCGTTTGAGAAGCCATAATCTCTTCCAAGGTCGGTATGATAGAGAACTGTATATTCAAACCTGTCTTCTCTCAAAGGATTGTTTTTATATTTTTCTCTGTAGGTATTCCAGTTATTGCCCAACTTTTTAGGGCAAAGAACCAAAACGTCTTTGTTTCTATTTTCGTAGTATTTTATAACAGCAAGAGCCGTAAATGTTTTACCAAGACCAACACTATCCGCTAATATGCAGCCGTTATATTTTTCGAGCTTGTTTATAATCGAGTTGGCCGCATCTTTTTGGAAGTTGTAAAGCATTTTCCAAATTTTACTTTCCTTATAGCCAACTGCTTCATTTGGTAAGAAGTCTTCGCTAATATCCTCAAGAAATTCATTGAAGATATTATACAGGGTAACAAAGTATATGAAATCAGGAGAGTTTTCGCTATAAGCAGTAGTTATATTTTCTACCACTTCATCAGTTACTTCCTGTAGCTTAACTTTATCATTCCAAAGAGTATCAAATAATTCTATATACGCATTTGACATAGGTGCTTCTGTTTTCTGCACCATATTATAAGCATTATTTCCTCTTTC
>JAFWWX010000145.1 GCA_017517985.1 Clostridia bacterium
TATGCGTGGTGAACATCTGTAAGAATTGAAGGTCTCTTTCCACCTTGCTGTTCCTGTGGCGCTTCAACCCATTTTGCATAAAGGGTAATATCTTTATCAATCTTTACGCTTGTAACCTTATCTGTAAGGTTTTTATCGGTATACCAACCGTCAAATTTGTATCCTTCTTTTGCAAATGTATATGCAGAAAGAGCGAGTGTCGAACCACTGGCTTTTTGAATGGTGTCAAGCACAATTCCATCTGTGGTTTTAAATGATACGGTGTATTTCGTGGTTACTCCACCACCGCCGCCACTGCCACTGCCAGTGTTTTCTTTCTTCCATTTTGCATAAACTGTTGTATCTGCAGTTAATGTAATTGATGATACCCTTGTTGTCAAGGAAATGTCAGAATACCATCCATCAAAGATGTAGCCTGAACGTGTCGAGGTTTGAGTAAGAGTAATTGAATTACCCTCGTATCCCTTTACTGAAGGCACTGAACTTCCACCATTAGTATTAAAGTGGATCAAATGCTCAGTCTTAGCTTTCCAAACAGCCTCAATGTTAACATCTGCATTAACTGTTATCTTGTCGCCAGGTCTTTTTATCTCACTGCCATTGATTTTCCAACCATCAAAAACAACATCGTCTTTTTCAATATTATTTTCTTTCAGCGAAATCTCCTGGCCTTTTATAACATTAAACTGTTCAAGAACAGCAGAGCCATCCTTGTAGGTAACACTATGCTTTTTCAGGTTTGCGTTCCCATCAATAATTTTAACCTCAAGATTTTTCTTCGTAATTGATGAAACTACGCCATCGTTGTCACTCGCTTTTGGAAGTTTTGTTTCAATCAAACTAACGGCTCCAACTGTTTCTTCGGTAACAAGCAGATTAAAGCTTGCAATTTTTTGCTTCGTAGACAGACTTGTGTCAGTAACGGAATTAACGAACACACGCATCTCTCCGTCTGAATACTCTTTTAATGCACAACTCGTTCCTGCCTTTTCAGTCTCTGCACTATCCATCATATAACTGAAAAAATCCGGATCAAAGAAGATTTCATTTTGAAATGTTGATAATTCAAAATTTTCGTCAGCTTCAATAAAGAAGTCAACAGTAAGAACCGTACCGCTTGGAACTTCGATTCTATAATTACTTGCATCATCTGCCGCAACACAAACATAATCGTCACATTCTATGTGATAAGTCAGTTCAAGTGCGGAAGCAGCAAAAGTTGTACTTCCCATCGACAATAATAAAACAACCGCCATAAGCAGGGATAATACTTTCTTCAAATTAATTCCCCTTTCTGTGTATAATCAAGAAAAGACCTTCGCACAGAGTGGAAGGTCCTTTCCTTGTGTTAAACCGTTATAAAACTATTTAACAACGACTTCCTTAATCATTCTTGCATCTTCAGTATCTACAAGTTTATTGCCGTTTACATCTGCCTTAAGTAATCTTGTAATAAAGGCTTTGCCTCGGTAAAGAACATTATAAACACCATTTGTTATTGAGAAGTCTTCAACATCAAGTTCGCCTGTGTAGTTTATGTCAGAATTATAGAGAATCTTCTCAGACTTAGCTGTTTCAGAAGCGAATTCAACATTATTTGCATACATTGCTTCATTTTCTGCTGTATCTTCATAGCCGTATTCAGCTTCAACAACAATTGCATAAATGTGCTTATAATCAGTATCATCCTTTGTTGCAGTCATTGTTGTAAAGTCGTAATCGTAGTATTCATAAGGTGCATCGCTTACATCATACATTTCCTGACCTTTGTAAGTGAAATATGCCTTGTCAACATTTGTATAAACGAGAACAAGTCTGTAACCAGCAATGTAATCCTGCTTGTAACCGTCACCCTTGAGGAGCTTATTATTTACAACCTCAACCTTGAAATCTGTGGGAGCACCGATGTAAAGATTACCTTCAACAATGTCAACTACATTGTAGTTGGGGTTAGGTGTATAAGTTACATTAATTTTATATGTTCCCATAGCTTCGCCGGGTTCACGTACATACTTTACTTCACCAAGATGATCTGCTGCAACGAGAAGTTCATTGATATTTGAAGTAAACACCGGATCAGCCTGACCAAGATCCTTGCTAGCGTTGTTAATCACAATTGTTATATCTATAGGTGTTACCTTCAGAACTACATTGAATGTATGCTCATTGTACTTACCTGATGCATCTGTAGCCTTGATTGTAACCATTGTCTCGCCAACATCTGTAAGACCAATTTCAGGTATTTCTACCTTCCACTCTCCAGGGAGGTTCGCTTCATCAACTTTAACATAATGTTTTGCACCGTCATATACATATGAATTTGTGAGTGCAGCCTTTATTTTATTGAGGTCATCAGAAGTAATTTCCTTCTTATCAGGATTTACTTTGGTCTCACCTTCTGCATTTGCATAGTTGTCACCAGCAGTATTCGCTGTGTAAGTCACCTTTACAGGATATTCCTTGCCTTCTTCAAGATCAATCTTTTTAAACTGTTTAGCGACTGCTTTACCATTACCATCATAGCTAAACTCTGATGCTTCAAATGTAACTTTTTCGCCATCAACCTCAATTGTTACAGTACCCTTGAAACTATCATCAATAAGATTTTCAAGAACAGCCTTAACACTTACTGTGTCATAATCAGGATCCACGTTGAACTCAGCATTAGGAGCCAGTGTTGCAGGTGTGATTGTAAGTTTTGCACTGCCTGTAACTGCTGTATAGCCTGCAAGAGTCGCCTTGTAGTAATAGGTGTGTTCTCCTGCATCCTTAAACGCTGGAACTTCTGTTGTATACTTGCCATTTTCTTCTGTGCTGTAAGTTATTTCAGCGCCTGTCATATTAGCTACAAATTCTTCAGCCTTCTGATACATACCATTATATGGAACTTCCTTATCAGCGATAGTTCCGCCAAATGCAAGGTCATTTGTAATGGTAACTGTATCACCTTCCATAGCAGCAGGTGTCTTATCAAGCCAAGCTGCCATTTCATAATTGTTTACATATACATTTTCAATTGTAAATACAGAATTTACTGTTGTTGAAGGATACTTGGCACTGAATGTATATTTTTTGTATACTTCACCGTTTTTATATTCGTTGCCACTTGTTTGTCCTTCTCCAAGTACACTGTCTACGATTGCGTAATCAACTGCATCAACTCCGCCTTGTGCTTTTATATATTCAACCTTTGTAGGATCATATCCAAGCTTCCATCCAGCGTTTGTGTAGTCGCCGCCAGTAACAGTAATGTATACTTCAAATTCTTCTCCTGCTTTAACAGTCTTGTCAGCATCATTTACAATAGCTGAAACCTTGAATTCAGGATAAACAACATAGAAGTTGTTAGCTTTATCAGATGTCTTATATCCATCTACAACATATGCTGACGGATCCTGATCATAGATACCACCGTAAATTGCAAGTGTTCCTTTTGTGGCCAAAGTGTTATTCTTGCCACGGGTAAATGTACCGCCCTCAATTGTAACTGTGGAGCCTTCCTGTACATTCACTGCTGCACCACTGTCAGCAACAGTTCCTTTAGGTCCAATAAATTCACCATTCTTGATAACAACATTAGCATTACCTGATACATTAACTGCATGTACTGTTTTTCCGTCAACAGGAACAACTTTATAAGTACCGCCATCAATTACAGCCTGAACATCACCATCAATTCTTATAGCATGACGTGCAGATTCAATATTCACATTGGTAAGATTAAGTTTACCGCTGTTTATCTCAATAGCAGACTGACCATTGTCAGTATTTTTAATCCAACCATTCTTAACAGTAATATCTCCGTTAGATGGTAAAATAGCACCGTTAACTGTATGTCCGTTCAAATCAACAACTACATTTTTATTAATTGTAACATTCTGAACAGTTTTAATATCTGCAACCAAAGTGATTATATCACCATCATTAGCTGCATCAATTGCTTCCTGCAAACTGTAATAATGATTTTCACCGACTTTAGCAACCTTTTGAACCTTATAAGCACCGTCTTCGTATACAACGTTATATATTTCATTGGTTGATGTTACTGTAAGACCTTCGCAAGCTTTAAGAACCGCATCTGTACCAGCAAGTTTAAGTGTTGCTTGCTCACCAATTTTAAATTCCTTCGTTCCAAAATCATTTGTTCCGGCAAATATAAATGTATCAATTTTTCCAGTTTTTCTATCCCAAACTCCAACGGGAGATTCGCCCGTAATAGTACAATTCATTATTGTATAAGTTTTTGTACCATAGTTTGAGTCTAAAATACCAGCAACTCTAGCATCTGTAACTGTTACATTTTCAAGAGTTACACCATTGCTATAATCAATCTTAAAGCCGTAGTTTACACCACTGATATCAACATTCTTCACAGAAATAGTGTTGTTTGATTTAGGTACCTGTAGGAAGCCATAACCATAGTCCTTTGCCGTACAATCCTCAATAACTATCTTATTTGTAGCACGAAGTTCAACTGCATAAACGTTAGCCATTTGACCATCAAAGTCACAGTTCTTGATAGTAATGTTAGCGCTAGCAGCTGTATTATTCCCCTTAATAATATTACCGCCAACAATGTTCAAGTTCTGAACAGTAATGTTCGATGCATTAAGTGCCATTGTGCCAGTATACTGCTTATCTGCACCATCAATTGTAAGGTTCTTGTTAATTGTTACATTTTCCTTTATATTAGCAATAAGTTTGATGGTGTCATTTGCCTGTGCTGTTTTGATAGCTTCTGTAAGTGTCGCAAATCCTGTCTCCCCTATCATAGCAACCATGCCAATAACATTCCATGTTTCATCACCGTTGTCAACCACCATATTACCAGGTGCAACGAAGTTTGTGTTTGCTCCTTCTGCTGCATTGTTAGCAGGATTGAATTTAGTAAACTTACCACCTTTAACTATAATCTTAGCAGAACCATCTTTGTAGTTAGCATCGATGCAGTTAAGGAGGAAGTTGTAGTTATCATCCTGTCCGTCAACTTGATACGGTTTTACACGGAAATCACCGTCTAAAATAGTTGCTGTACCCTTAGTGACAGAAACCGCTGTTGTTGTACCTTTGAAAGTACCATTTTCAATTGTCAGGTTACCAGCTACTAAACCATCTGATGAACCAACGATAAAGCAGTAACCATCGCCCTGATTTGCACTATCAATCATTCCGTTTCCGGTGATTGTAACATCAGCCAATACACGGATGATAGGATTAACACCAGTAACACCTAACAGACTTTTGCCATTGAGATCCATCACAATATTTGTGTCAATAGCAATGGTTTCACTAGGTCTATGTGTCGCAAGAACTTTTACTACAGGAGTTTTATCTTCATCCGCAAGAGTTGCAGGAGCAGATTTAATCTTTTCAATTACTTCTGAAAAAGTTTTGTATGCAACGCCGTTGTACTCATAGAGTTCCTGTGTAAGAACATATGTGCCGGTTGCCTCGTTATAGACCAGACCATTATCTGGTGCAAGATATTCGGTAACATCCTGTGTGAACTCGCCACCAGTGATGCCGGTCTTACCGTTCAGTCGGAGATCGTGATGAGTGACATAGTATCCGTTGCTATAGTCTGTGCCGGTAATTTTATTATTCACAATCTTACCGCCGGACATAATGCCAGCAGGGTTATTGTTACGAACATAGTTGGGCAGGAAAGAAGTATTCTCGCTAATTTCGCCGCCAGTCATATTCCACACGGTGTTGGTATGGATATAGACAGGACCATATCCTTCCATGATGTTCTTAGTGATAATACCACCGGACATATTGAAGGTATTAATCTTGTTTGCATTTCCGCTATAGGATGCGTACAACGTACCAGATTTGCCAATGTGGTTGTTGTCGATACTGCCACCTTCCATATTGACGGTGGTCCCCTGACCATAATTCTGAATGATACCGCCGTTACCAATACCGAAGTTGCCGGTAATTCTTGTCTCGCCCATGATTGTCAGAACTGCATCAGCGCCGCCCACACAAACAACTGCACCAGAACGATTTGCTGCGATTTTCTGCATAACTGTGCCATTGAGGATAGTTTCTGAACTTATACCACAATCGATGGCACTTACACCATTGGTGCTATAACTGTTTTCAATGGTGACTTTGTTGGCATTCAACTTACCATTGTTCTTGATCAGAGATGCTGTTGCATTCACGCCGTTTTCAGCGGGAGTGATATGATTGCCCACATAGGTGCCTGCACCATTCGCCATATCCATTTCGAGAGGAACATTAATATAATTCCATGCATTGCCACCATCAACAACAAGACCGCCGTCAAGTGTGAGTGTTGCTTCTGCGATTACTGCAAAGAGTGTACCTGTGTAATTGTCAGCTCTTGTGATTGTGTGCTCACCGCTGATTGTTACATTGCCTGTAATTTCAAGTGTTTCACCGAGAGTTACATCTTTAAGAAGTTCAATTGTTGCGCCTTCTGCAACTGCATTCGCTTCTTCAACTGCTTTAACGAAAGACTCATATGATTTATAGCCAACTCTAGCGACATAAACAGGAACAATCGCTTCAGGGAGAGTAATCTGTGCTTCCGTAATACGATTTATAACTTTATTCAGTTTAACACCATCACTTATAAATGTTGAATCATTATCAGCAGTAAGGGTGATTGTGCCATTGTTAACAACAGGCTTATCACTGAATTCATCATGAGCATAAACAGCTTGTTGTCCACCTTCAACAGATGAATTTACAAGATCGAGTGACGCATTGTATGTACCCTTGATCCAGATTTCGATACCGGATACGCCACCCTTGATATTACAATCTGTTGCTGTACCGCAGGGTGCGTAAATGTTCATACCGACATCTTTTGCATCTATATCTACATCATCCATTGCGCCGATAACGTCCTCAGTTGCATTACCGCAGTTGTATGTTTTGATACCACTTGAAACGCCCTGACCAGATGTGCTGTGGATTGTTACATTTTTAATAGTATCTACACCTGCAGCATTTTCCTGAATTACAATACCATCAATAGTATTTCCGGATGCGCTCGTACCTGTAACGTCAATTTCAAGTTTGGAAATTTCTTTTGCATTCCAAACCTTTATTGCTGCAACTGTTCCTGCATGATTGAGTTTACCATTTGTAACAACACACGCATCATTTCTTAGTGCAAGACCATAATTTCTTGCTTTTGTTGTCAATGTTTTGCTGCCAAGATCCAGAGTAATTGCGTTTTTGATTTCAAGATGATCTGTACCATAGTCAATGTCGGCAGTAAGAAGAATTCTATCTCCGTCTGTTGAATTAGCGATTGCCGCCACAAGTTCATCCTTTGTTGCAACTTTAACGGGAAGAGTTACAGGTTCAAGAACAGTTTCATCATTTACAGTAACTGTAATGTCATTATTCGCTTCTGTATCGTTTCCCTTCTTGTTGTTCCAGAGGCTGTTGCCGGATTTATTGCCTGTGCCAAAGCCTGTTGCTGTTGTTTCACTATCAATTGCAAGATTGATACCTGCAGTAAGGCTTGAATCCATTTCGATAGCTGCCTTACCTTCAACAGCAGCAGAAGCATTAAAGGCAGTCTTGGTAACTGTTACATCATTAACAAGATCAGTCTGCTCGGAGTAGATAAGTACTGACTTACCTGCAGAGTTGAATGTACATTCGTTGAATTCAACTTTTTTCGCACCATATGTCCATACGTTGTATGCATCGCTGCTTGTCTGGTTGAATGTGCAGTTGTTGAAAGTTTCGGAATTACCATAGAGGAAGACCTGACCGTTGATAGTACAGTCGTTGTATGCCATATCACCGGCATGCTGCAAACCTTTGTAGTTTTCGTTGCCATATTTAAATGTTACATTATTAAATGTAACACTTGCACCGCCCATGTTGTGTGCACCGATATTGTCAAATACTACACTGTCAACAGCACCTGTAATAGTGATATTCTTGCCTTCAGGAACTTCATAAGTACCTGCTGCACAAATCACAACTTCATCACCATCATCTGCTTCAACAAATGCTGTTGCAACATCGGTATATCCAACACCGTTAACAGTTGCAACGGTGCCTTCTACAAATGCAGCTTCACCATTTACTGTAACAAGTTCCAGATACTCCTTTGAATCCTCGTCAACCCAAACAATATTCTCGGTATCTGCTGCTACGCCAGAAATATCAACAATATTTGTTGTAATTTCCGCACCCTTAGCAGACTTAACCATGATAGCAGCCTTTTTAGCAGTTGTAAATGTAGCATTGGATACATTCAAAGTAACCTTTGCAACATTTTCATTAGAATACTCCTCATCAATCTTAATACCGCGTCCGGGAGTGTTTATAGTAAGTCCATCAATGGTTACATTCTGGCCTTCGGCAGTAATCCAAAGTGCATAGTAATCGCCGGTGCCGTTGATTGTCGCATTATTCATAGTAGTTGATTTGCCTGCATTATCAAGTGCAACTTCCTTGTTAAATGTAACATCTTCAAACACCCAATTACAATTACAGAATCTCAAGTCATTTGCATTCCATGTGGTTGCAGAATTACCTGTGCTAACCATTGTACCATTCTTGACAGTAATAGTTGCATCGGGATTTACAGAGCCAAGTGCAGACCAGTAAGTAGTGGTAACATTCAATGTCTTCTGGTTTAAATTAATAGTGATTTCCTGAGTATTTTCCCCACCAAGTTTATACTCTCCGCTTCCGGCAGTTATACTGCCAAGAGAGGTGATAGGAAGGTCAATATTGTCTTCAAGGATAACTGCGATATTTGCTTCGTTTTTTGTCAAAGCAGCCGCTAATTCTTCAGCTGTAGAAACATTGTTAGATACAACATCGCCTTCAGCGAATACTGCGGTTCCCATTGTGCTAAGTACTATTGCAACACAAAGTACCGTAGCCATAATTCTTTTAAGCTTCACTTAAAAAACCTCCTTAATAATTAATTACGAAAATTCCGTTTTCGCTTCGGGCAGAGAATGGTTTTAATTATTCTTACTGTTCTCTGCAAATCAGCAAAAACAATTTATGTGAATTTTGCTCACCTCCATGATGCCGTGTGGCAGTTAATAAAATTGAGAATGTGTGGAATTTATTCAACTGCCACACGAATGGGCAAGGTAACAAATTACCTTGCAAAAGAAGATAATACATCCTCTTTCAAAGCATACAACCTACCCTAAACCTGATGTCGTACACATGATGTAAACACAATGCTGTCTTAACTAAAATGCAAAGTAAGTTGTATGCTTTGAAAGAGGAGGAAGTCAAACTTCCCACCTCAGTGAGGGCATATCTTATTTTTCTGATAAGTTTACGAATAAATTTTGAGTAACTTATCTAAAAAATCTTCCTATCAGCGGAATTGAACGCAAATACAAGTGTTTGAGTTCTCTTCGCCAATAACGATATTCTTCTTCCTCATAACTGCGTTGCATTTCCATTTTTATGTAGTCTTTTTCTTCCTTAAATGGAAGATAAAAATTTATAAAGAAAGCGAAAAACAGAAAAAAACCTATTATCGCTATAATTATAACTATCAATGTTTCATCGTTGTATAAAGTGTCTGTGCTGTAGTCCAAGTTTGCTGCTCTCTTTCTTTTGTTTATTCTTAAATTCCCACCATTTGTTTTTGCCTACCGAAACAGGTTCTTCTTCACTTTCCTCTTCACGAAGTATGGCTAATAATTTTTGTTTTGCTCTTTTATTCTCTGTTTCTGCTTCTAATTCTTGAAAGCATGAAATTACCTCATTCCATTCCTCCAAAGTAGCTAATCCACTTGGAACTCTTTCCTCAATTAATTCTGCTAATCTTCTTTTCCTCTCCGGCGGTAATTCTTTCAACTCACTGCTCTTTTCGCATTTCGTCTGTATCATAATTGCGCTTAATAATTCCATAGAACAAATCTCCAATAGTTGTATTTGCTAATATAGTCACTGTTCAATATCTATTTTTTCCACAATCCTTATGTACAGATTATTAAGAAGCATTTGTGTTTTTTCTCCGTCATCCCATATTGCGTAATCAATTACTGCTGCAATAATTGAGTAAATAAACACTTCCGCTTGATGCTGTGTGCATCCAAAAACGCCTATGATCTTTTCAACATATTTTTCGTAAAGCAATCTAAAATCTTTTGATTTTTCTCGCATACGCTCACCAAACACAGGGCTAGTTGTAATTTGTATTGCAAGTCTAAGTTCATACTTGTATTTTTCAACCTCTGCAAGAAGCGAATCAAAATATTTTCGAACATCATGGGTATGATTTAGTGTAAATGCGAACAAAGCATCAACCACTTTGGAAAGACCATATTTACCTGCACTAATCCAAATGTCATCCTTGTTTTCAAACCAATAGTAGAGACTGCTCTGAGCAAGTCTAGTTTCTCTGCACAAATCTCCTATGGATGCATTTGATAATCCAGTCCTTAAGAGATAATCCCATGTGGTTGTGATGATTGCTTTTTTCTTGTCGGACACATCATAATTGTCCATTCATATTCAATCCCTTCATATTGTACTTGTCGCCACATTTGCCATAATGTTATGCTCGTTACAAGTAGCGGCAAAAAAAATTGCCTACAACATAATCGAAATTATGTTGCAGGCATCAGGGGTCCCACAATGAAATCACAGAAGACAGTTAGAATAATTGACATGTTTCATTAAAATTTGACACGACCTCAAGACCGGATAATATGCATTTTGCTTACCCGGCCTGACTTCGTGCGTCTTTTTTTTTGCATATTGATGAATTTTTAAAAAATAACCATAAATCATTGACAAAAGCCTCCAAAAATGTTATACTTATTAAGCTTAGTTTATGTACTTGCTATATTTTGTTCCACATAATTTCGATTATGTGGAAGTCGCCTTTTCACATAATTTCGATTATGTGGATTTTTTATTTATAGCCTTAATAATCCTAATCTTTGAATTTGTCTACGGTGTATGTCACCTGTTTCCATAGTGTATATACGGGTAGTATTGATACTTGAATGGCCAAGTATATCTGCAAGTCTAACGATATCCTTCTGGATAGTATAATAGGTTCTTGCAAATAAATGACGCAGGTTGTGTGGAAAGACTTTTTCCTTTGGAACCCCTGCACTTTCGCACAGTTGTTTCATCATTTTCCATATCGCACTTCTGTCAAGTGGTTTTCCTGTTTTTGTTACGAACACAGGACCACTTGATATTTTTTGCCCTTTTGCATATTCTGCTAGCAGTTTACACAATTCTTTTGGCAATATGACAACGCGCATCTTTCCTTTACACTTAATTGTTGCTTTGCGTGCCTTAATGGCTTCGATTGTTATGGATTTTAATTCTGATACACGAATTCCGCTTGAACATATTGTCTGCATCAGATAATACAGTCTTTCATTCTTTTTTGATTTTGCTGCATCAAGTAGTCTTTCGTACTCCGCTTTTGTAAGCTCCTTATTCTTATCTGCAAAGATTCGTTTCTGAATTTTCAGCATTTTCACCTTTAGGTCATGCCATTCATTAAATTCGAAGAAACTGTTTATTGAGGAAAGCATTGAGTTTGCACTTGCAGGTGCATAGTTTTCTATTAGGTATGCTTTATATTCCAGCACCGTTACCTTCTCTATCAACTTAGTCCCAAGCCATTCTCGAAAAGCATATATATCTCTAATATACTTTTCTAATGTGGCATGAGATTTTTCCTCCTCGATAAGAAAATTTTTGAAGTTTACAACCATATTCTGAGTAATTTTTTTCATATTGAACATCATCCTTTCAAATATATTTTAACACTTAATTGGCATCTGTATGCAAACTAAGAGTTAAGCTCAGCAAGTCATTTCACTTCACTCAAACATTATCACAAAAATGGAGAAAAGTCTATTCAGCAAATCCAACGAAAGAAATGCAAAAAGCACAGCAAAAAGGATAACTCCTCTATTGCTATGCTTTCTCGCACCCTAATATATTCAATTTGATTATTTGAATGAATTTGCCAGGCTGACGATTATATTTGTCTATGATTAATTGCAATATGGTTATTTAGTGTATTTACCCTTATATTCTTCATCAATATTTTGCTATAGTATGTGTGCTAAAAAAATAATAGGATAACGATACATTACATAATTTTCCTCACCTCATGTCGTAATATAGGTTTTCAGTGTAGTTAGTATTTGTGCCATGTCTTGTATTAACGCTATATTCCGATACTAAGGAGAAATAATATCAGGCTACTCGACTGTAGGCTAACGGACTGATTAATCAGTCATTGCTTACTTCAAAGCTATTATAGAATTCTACCACATTTTTTCTTTTCAATACAACATCAAAATCGACATTGTGCTTTTTAGATATTACCAACAAAACTTCAAGTTGTCTATCAAAGCCTTCTAATCTTTCAAAATGAATTTCGTAATAATAATTGTAAGGTGTTTCATATTTTACATAGGCACATTTCAGTCCGTTGAGTTCGCTCATCTGAGGTTCTTCAATCCAAATATATCCTGTTGTATTTGCTTTGGTCATGTCTTCTTGAATTCCTGTGCCTAAAACTTTATCGATAAAAATATCTAATAACGATTCTACAGGTGTTTCAAATTCAACTTCTGTTGTCATGAAACTTATGTAACAATCTTCCTCCGGAGATAAAAGCTTTAATCCATCAGGATGTACTGCTTCCATTCCCTCAATGTCAATATAGAAATTCTGCGGCAAAGAAAAATTGATACCTGCAACTTCCAATTTGTTTCCCTTAATCTTTAGCATAATTCTTGTCCTCCAAATCACATTTAATTTTTTTCAACATTTACTTCTACAACTTTATATTTTGGATTTGTCAAAAGCAATCCATCAGGTGTATCTATTAGGCAAACTGACTCCTGCTCGTTCATATGATAAAAATCCCTATATTCTTTCGGAATTGTTACCCGACCAAGATTATCAATTTTGCGAATCATACCGATTCTCATCCCATCGCCTCCTCTTCATTAGCATATAGCACACTTTCTATGCTATATGCTAATTATAACACAAGAAAATGGAATTGTCTGTCGAATTCTGAAATTAAAATTAAAAATTTTAGTTCTAATTTTGACTTCTTTTGTAGAATTTTGTAAAAAAATAGTATTAGAGATTTGGAAGAAACAAAAAAGAGCCGACAGTTCGGCTCTTTCTGTAACAATATTTAACTGATCAAGATTCCTTATTTTTCACTTACCACAATTATGCGAATGCATCCCCCATATTTAGAACCCTTATCAAAATAAGCATTAATATTATATTTATCAGCATTTTCAACTAACTCATCTATTGTCATGGTTAAATATGTACCATAATAATTTCTCAAATAAACATATACATTATCAGAAATTGGGTAAATCTTATCTCCAATTGTCGCTGAGCGTTTATCAATTGTTTTTAATGAATCCCTGATGTATGTTAAGGATCTCATTGTTTCTATATTCTTACCATCACTTGTGACAAACATTGCAGGTACACCCTTCTCAAGTGCATATATCACATTGCTTGTTGATAAATTATATAGCGTTCCTGATATATCATATGTATATTGGGCCTTCATATTTTCAAAATCTTTATTTGCCTTTACACACAAACCATACTTAATCATATCACCGGTAACATTATGTAAGATAAGCTCATCTATTTCTCCTATAGAATTTTTATGGCAATAGAGAATTTTGCTATCTGAAATACTTACTTGGTCTATTCTTTCCGGTTTAATAATGGTACACAAGCTAATGTCTTCTTTATATGGCGAATATACGTCTAATATTTTAATATCACTAGAGAGTTTTTCTTCTCCAAAGATTTTATTTCCTAAATCGAAGACACCTTCATTTTCGTATTTCCCATTGACTCCGTTCAACTTTGCATATTTATCTTCAAATTTAAGTTTAACAACTCTATTTTTAAAGTTCGAATATAGTATTTTAGTTATATACTCAAATTTTTCTCCATTTGCAAACTGTATACCTACAAAATAATGTTTTGTTGTAATTCCGTCAACTGTAAAATTCTTTGCTCCAACATCCACAACATATCCAACTAATTCATTATTTGTCTTATCGGCTGCTATTACATCAACAATGCCGCCATCTTTACCAAACAACAATGTTATTGAATCGCCTATTTCAAATTCACCGGAATTGTATAATTTACTATAAGCATATACACTATCTATGGTATACTCTTTCCCTGATACAGTTATTTTCTCAGGACTCTCTGTGTTGGGTGTAGCTACCTGATATATTCCTGTGATCTTATTATTGTAAACCTGCAATTTATTTACTTCCAAAGCATAATAAAGGACATCATTTATTTCGATTTCTTCAATTGAACATGACTTGCCATTCTTACTTATTATTGCCTCATCTATGTTTCCGTCAAAATCTTGTTTCCATTTTGAATTCTTTACAACATATGGTCCTGAATATTTTTCCTCAACAATTTCGGTTGCAACTTGAACCTCGTCTATTTTGTCTTGCATAAAACCAACTACAGTCTCATTATCTAATATCAGACATCCTGTCGTACCTATTCTATCTTCTGTCAACACAGCATTAGTTTTATATATTCCATTTGAGGTTAAAGTGTATCCATTTTTGTCCTGTGTAATTATTTTTGTATTTTCTATTGCCTTGTATCCTATACTCTCTATGTAACTTTTACCGTTATTATTTTTATAAAGCAAAAGATTCTTAAGTAATTTGATCACATTTTCTCTTGTCAGTGATTGCCCAATAGAACAGTCAATTTCTCTTGTAAATCCTACTTCATTTGCAGCTTCAATTTGCTGCTCTTCCCAAGACATGTCACATTCTTTATAAGAATAGTCTATTAGTCTTAATACGATGGCAAGAGCCTCTTCATACTTCACAGTATTATCTGGCTTAAACTCCCCATCATTATACCCGGATATAAGATTGTTTTTTACACCTGCTTCAATATACGGATACGCCCAATGTTTTGAGTCAACATCCGGAAAGTAAGATTCACTCTCTCCAGAAAAGAGATTATCCTTGAATTTTGATGCCATAATAACCATCTTGATAAATTCAGCTCTGCTAACCTCATTTTCTAATCGAAAATCTCCATCCTCATACCCTTCAACTATGCCAATACTTTTCATAAAATTCGCTTCATCATTATATGCATATACAGATATCGAACTTATTAGTAATGTGAATGTGCATATAATCAAAACTATCCTTTTCATTTCACATGCCTCCTTTTCTCATGTTTAATCAAATTACTTTTCGTGTCAATAATATAAAGTTCTTATTCAAATGGTATATTCTTATGATCTTTAGGGAACGGACACCTAAACATTTCAGAACCACACAATTTGAGTAATATAGTATTCTCACCACCTTTAGCCAGTACTTATTAAATAATGACTTTTTATATATTAAATTTTTGATTTATAGTAGAACAAAACCCCCATCAAAGTGAGGTAAATTGGAGGTTTTGTTCTTTTTTATAAGAGGATTTAAGAGTGAATTAACGTTTAGTGTCTGTCTTGTTTCTTATGCAATCACTTTTGTGCTTCTGTCAAAACATACAAGACATATTACAAAGATGTCTTTCCCTATGTTGCAATTATGTATTCTCATGATGAAATTCTTAGTTGCTAAATACATACTCATGTTGTCTACCAAGTTGAAACAATATGCTTGTATGCTTTGACAGAAGGAGAAATTCACATTTCTCATTGAAGATATCTAGAGATTATTCGTTTTGTCATTTGCAATCGCAATAAACACAACAATCGCAAACATAACAAATCCAAAACAGCCCCTAATAAAAAGCCTATAATCCCTGACATTCAGTCACTTCTTTCCTCTTAAAGTTTCAATTACAAATCTCTATTTATGTGTTGTTTATTTTCTTAAAAAATGAACATTTAAATTTTTCATTTTTAGCTGTATTTGTTTTCAAAGCCCAAATATGTGGACAACATACACTTTTATTGTCTATTTGGTAACTTACAGCACCGGTTTTACATCTTGGGCATATCTGTCTACTTGTGTCATATTCTTTATCATTTTCTTGCAATTTTTTTCTTATACCCCCTGTCATATATAGCAAAATTACGGCTTTGGCTACAGAGAGCCTCGCTATGACATAATCTACATTATGTCATAAAAAAACCAGCATTTACGCATTAGATAACGAAAATACTGGCTAAAAAATAATATTATATGAGTTTTCAATTGATAAACATCACTTTATTAAAATTAGGCTCGCCAAATAAAGCAATGTCAAAACTTAAATCGAGATTGCTCTAATTGTCATGCTTATTTTTATATAAAATGCTATATTCTATAAAATTTTTACAAAAAAGCAATTTATTTTTTTGCATCCATTGACAAATCACGATTTAGGTGTTATAATTAATTAAAATTTCAAACTAGCTTTATATGTATTTTTAGATTTTGGTGAGACATAATGTAGATTATGTCTTTTTTTATGCCCTCATATGGACAAGGCCTAATCTTTGAATGATTCTTTTGTGTTTATTACCGCTTTCTATTGTGTATATCCTTGTTGTATTCACACTAGAGTGTCCAAGCAAGTCGGCAAGGCGGACTATATCTTTTTGTTGTGAGTAAAATGTTCTTGCGAATAAATGTCTAAGATTGTGTGGGAATACCTTTGTTCGTGCCACATTTGCTGTTTCACACAGTTTTTTCATGTCTGCCCATACATTTCTGCGATTTATTGGTTTTCCTGTTTTAGTTGTGAATATACTTCCGTTTTGTATATTTTCTTCTTTTGCATATTCCTTGAGTATCTTACACAAATTCTTGGGGAGAAAAACCATTCTGTTTTTTCCTTTACATCTGACCTCTGCTCTTTGCATTCTTATGGCTTCCGTTGTAATAAACCTGAGTTCATAAACATTTTGTCAAGGGTGTTGGGCAGATTTTTTTAATTTTTTTCAAAATTTCTTTCTAACACCGCAATAAACCGAGCTTTTGGAGTAGCTTTATGTGTTCCGTTCCGCTTTCCATTGTGTAGATACGAGTAGTTTCTATGCTTGAATGTCCCAAGATGTCTGCAAGTCTTACAATGTCCTTTTGAAGTGAATAAAAGGTTTTCGCAAAAAGATGACGGAAATTATGGGGAAAGACTTTACTGCGTGCAACATTGGCACTCTCACACAAGCCTTTGAGCATTTTCCAAATTGTGCTACGGTCAAGAGGTTTTCCACTTTTGGTTATGAATACCGAGCCGCTTTTTATCTTTTGTTGCTTTATATAGGTTTTCAACATTTTGCATAGTTGCTTCGGTAAAAACACTTGCCGTATCTTGCCCTTGCAATTTATTATTGCTTGCCCTGTGTTTACAGTTTCACAAGTTACATATTTTAATTCTGAAATCCTCAAGCCCGTACTACCTATGGTCTGCATCAGATAATATAACCGTTCATTCTTTTTGTTTTTAGCTGCTGTCAATAGCCTTTCATATTCGGCTTTTGTCAGTTCTTTTTCTTTATCAGCAAATATCCGGCGTTGTATTTTTAAGGTCTTAACTTTCAAATCATACCAATTCATATACATAAATAAAGCATTTAATGATGATAAAATAGAATTTACGCTTGCAGGCAAATATTTCTCACAAAGCTCCTTTTTATATGCAAGCACTACGGATTTATCAACTCCTTTACCGCCGAGCCATTCACGGAAGAAGCGAATATCA
>JAFWWX010000146.1 GCA_017517985.1 Clostridia bacterium
CAATGTTGGATGCTACATTGTTTTCATAGCCTGCATAGGTGTGGAGAACATACCATTTTGCATCGCTTTCCTTTGGCATTTCGGCACCGTCCTTTCTCTTGACACGACTGAAATCAGTCCTAAGCTTTAAAGAAAAAACTTTTTAACCTGCGATAAGGTTCAGAAGTTCTCTGAGACCGTAATCAAATCCAAAGATTGCAAGTCCAGCAATTGCTGTAATTATAAGAACAATAACATAGCTCTTATTTGTTTCAAGCATTGTAGGCCACTTGATTTTTTTGAACTCTGCCTTGTAGTCCTTAAAAAACTTCTTGATTCTTCCACCAAAGCCAAGTTTGGTTGTATTGTCTGCCATAATTGCTACCTCCTGTTATTTTACTAAAGAGTACCGGCAAGCCGATTACTTAGACTCTTTGTGAAGGGTATGCTTGCGGCAGAATTTGCAGTATTTATTCAACTCGATACGATCAGGATTGTTCTTCTTATTCTTAGTTGTATCGTAGTTTCTCTGCTTGCACTCGCTGCAAACCAATGTTACTTTTACTCGCATGATTGCACCTCCCGGTAAATATAAAGATTTTTTACCTCCCTCAAGTAAGGCTTTTCCTACATCCTTCCTACAAACGGACATAATAAAAACCTCTTCAGAGGTAAATAGATTATATCACATTCATTATTATTTTGTCAAGTATTTTTATGCCCTATTTGTAAACATTCGGAAAACATACAGTATTATTTTTATATTGCGTATATTTTCTTCAAGTTTAAAAATACTAAACAAAAAGAGGTGATTTTTTGAATCTTACAGAATATATTTCAAGTCGTACTCCGATGATATTCAAAAAAAGAATACGAGTAATAGCCTCCGGCTGTGTCGGAGGAAAAAAGGAGATGGAAGGCCCTTTAAACAGCTATCTTGACAGGAGCTTTGACGACCCACTTATCAACGAAAAATCCTTTGAAAAAGCAGAAAGTATGCTTTGTAAGTACGCCCTTGAGTCAGCGCTTGAAAAGGCAGGTCTCAATGATAGTGCCATTGATATACTTTTTGCAGGAGACCTTCTTAATCAATGTAGCAGTTCAGGATACGGCCTTGAGGATTTCGACATCCCTTATCTCGGTCTTTACGGAGCCTGCTCAACCTTTGCAGAGGGCCTTCTGTGTGCCTCTGTGATGATAGAATCTGGACTTATCACAACAGCTGCCGTTACCGCATCATCTCATTTTTGCTCCGCGGAACGACAGTTTAGATTCCCTCTCGGATACGGGTCCTTTTCCGGACCAACTGCACAAACTACAGTTACCGGTGCCGGAGCTTTCATTCTCTGTGATGAAGATAAATTTGATTTTGATGATAACTCCTCCCCCATATATATAACAGAAGCACTTCCCGGTATTGTTTCTGACAGAGGTATTAAAGATGCCGGAAATATGGGGGCAGCTATGTGCAGTGCCGCTGTAGATACAATATCAAGATATATAGAAAACACATCCTCCGGTTTTGATTCTTTTGACAAAGTTGCAACCGGTGACCTTGGTTGGGAAGGAAATAAGCTGTTGTCTCTGCTCCTTGGTGAAAAGGGAGAACCTTTAAAGGATAAACTTACAGACTGCGGTCTTTTAATATACGATTTGAAAAAGCAGGCCTGCGGATGCGGAGGTTCAGGTTGTGGATGTAGTGCTGTTGTCACTGCCGGTTATTTTTACGAAAACCTGAAAAACGGCAATCTTCAGAAAATTGCACTTATCGGCACAGGTGCTATGATGAGCAACAAAAATCTTTATCAGGGAGATTCTATACCTGCCGTTGCACATCTTGTAACCTTGTCACGAAAACCTAATTATTAAAGCGGAGTTTTATATGATGTATTTAAGGGCATTTATTGTCGGCGGTATTTTATGTGTCATAGCACAAATATTGATTGACAAAACAAAGCTTACACCCGCAAGAATCCTAACCGGCTATGTTGTTGCCGGAGCAATCATCAGTGCAATCGGATTATACCAGCCCCTTGTGGACTTTGCCGGTGCCGGCGCCTCTGTGCCTCTTACCGGATTTGGTCACTCACTTATTCTGGGTGTCAGAAAAGCGATTGACACTTACGGTGTTACCGGTATTCTTACCGGCGGTCTTACCGGAACAGCTGGCGGAATTACAGCAGCAGTCTTTTTCTCGGTAATTGCAGCGATGATATTTAAACTACGTGATAAGTAAATAAAACTAAAATAAAGAGGGCGCTATTCCCTCTTTATTTGTATTATATTCTTGTTTGATTTATATAGTCGTATTCATACGCTTCTATTTAGTCACTACAGTAATCAAGAATCTCCTTCCAGTGTGAAAAAAGCTCATCCGCAGTATATCCTGCATTGGCAGGACTTGTGGACGGAAGCAACACGCAGTCAACATCGGTTTCTGGGTAAATGTATTTTTTATAGTATTTATATGCGCACTTACCATTTACAAATACCTTTTGTATATCAGCACAAGTCAATATATGTGATATATCGTTTGGAACAACATTTTTTACCGAGTTGTCCGAGCTTCCGGTAATTTCACAACTATGAATTACGTCACACAAGGCAATTTTATGACTTAATAAAAATTCTTTTCTGCCTTCAATATCACATGGCACTTCACAGTTAAATATCATAGAAAGAACTTTCCAGAATCTATTGCGCGGGTGCCCGTAAAAGAACATCACTTCTCTTGATTTTACCGACGGAAAGCTACCAAGAATAAGCACTCTTGATTCACTATTAAAAACAGCATCTATAGGATGTAACGCCAACATAATATTTGTTTATGACAACCTCCGATTTTATACAAAAAGAGGGAGCATCTGCCCCCTCTTTTTTTGCCGTCATTAAGGACGGTTGGATACGAATGTGATATTTTCTATATAGAGAACGTCACCTGAAACATTTTCAGCTGCAATATTACCGAAAGGTCTGAAAGTGAAGCCGGATGTAAGCTCACCTTCACCGTTTCCGGAGAGCTTAACAGCTGCTGTTGCCCACTCGTTCTTAACAAGACCACTTTCGCCCTTAGCTATAACGCCATTTGCTACATTTCCCTTATCCTGGATTCTACCGCCAAGCAGTTCAAATTCAGGTATTACTTCGGAATCTGTATCATCTGTTTCGTAGTAGTAAGAGATAATAGCATATCTGTGTTTCTTGAGACTAAGTGCTCCGTCGGGTGTCTGTTCTGTATTACCGAAAATTGCAGAGCCATCAATAGAAACTGCACCGTCAACCATATTTGGCTTGATGGCAACAACATTCTTGCCGTCATACTGACCTACAGAGGACTTAAATGTTGCATAGTCGCCGGAGGAGTTGATAAGCTTTGCTCCGTCAACTATTACATCAGGATGTTTTTCAATAACTTCCGGTTCTTCCTCTTCGCCATCTTCACCTATAATCTTGGGAATCTCGTTTGACAGAACAAATTCTGCAATATAGAACTTTTCGCCTTCAACAAACGCATTTGCAGCTACACTACCGATAGGTAAAATATAAAGCTGTCGTGTAAGATGATATTTAGGATCTGTAGGCGTAAGATTTATCGTTACAGTTGTCCATTGGTTAAGAGCAAGGAACGAAGTGGAAGATGATGTTTTTTCCTGTGCCTTATTTTCATTTTCTGTAAGTCCGCCATTCATATTGGTAATTGAAGACAATAACTTCAGACCGGTTCTTTCTGTTTCGAAGTATATCTTCATGGTTGCATATTTGTATTCATTAAGAGAAATTGTGCCGCCCATACTATCGTAGCAATCGATTCTGATTTTGGCACCGCTCTTTGTGTTGGGAATATATTCAACCACTGACATATTATCCTTGGTAGTCATAGACGCTGTGAACACACCACTGTTAACCGGTGTTGTAAGCTTTGACAAATCAACAGATATGTCGGGAACATTTACAGGAACAGAAGGTGTTATAAGACCTACGTTCGGATCTACCTGCTTTTCGTGAGTCGGTGCTGTACCGCCCTTAATTGTTGTATTAGGCTTATCAGTATAGAATGTCATGCTAATAATATCAATGTACTGATCTACAGGAACATCCTTACCTTTTTTGCCTGAGCCCATCGGTGAGAAGTGGTACTGTCTCAAGTCACCACTCTTGCCGGTGAAAATAGTTGACAAATCAAAAATCGCAGTTGTCCACTGGTTGGGAACGAGTTTTGTAGATAAAACAGTTGGAAGTCCTGAATGATCCTGAAGTGTTCTGAATGCCATATTGTCTACTGCCGGGTTTGCACCTGCGGGAACTGTATAATAGTATACAACTTCAACA
>JAFWWX010000147.1 GCA_017517985.1 Clostridia bacterium
AAGGTGGGGTTTATCATCTGTCCGTCACGAAAGCCCACAATCTTGGTTGTGCTTCCGCCGACATCTATGCCTATTATTATTTTTTTCATACCGTTCTCCTTTTTTCACCGGAAGTCCTCAATGGTCGTCTCACCGCAAAAGCCGTGAGACCTACGGCGGGTATCTTAAGTTCGACAAAGTCGAACTTAAGATACACAAAGAAATTTTATATTCACCAATTTCGCATGGCCCACTTGGCAGGAAAATGCGTTACATTTTTCGTAGGGCGTGTCGACTCGGCACGCCTTCAGCCTTTCGCCAAGACGCCAATCAGTTATAGAATCTCGTACCCTTTTTTACTGCTCTTACTATTGAGTGAATCGCAGGGGAAATAACGAGATTTACAAAAAATTCCGCAATGAAATTTATACCTGCACAGCCTATAACAAGGAAATATGTAAGTGTTGTGCCGGAAACAAAATTCGCCTGGAGAGTTCCTGCAACAAGAGTAAGTCCACCAAGAATGAAAATACCGGTATTTACAATTGGCGCTGTTGCAGATGCAAGAATTGCGGCAACAAGCTTGTTTTTCTTTTCCACAAGCCTATACACATAACCGGATGCCGCACCTGCTGCCATTGCCTTTCCGAAGCAGATAAGTGCAGTTGCAACCGGCTGTGATACAAAAAGTATGTTTGTAAATGGGTCTGTTCCGGAAACACCCGCCCAGAAGGTTATTGCTCCGAAAACAAAACCGAGAAATGCACCTGCACCGGGTCCGAGTATAATTGCACCTATAACTATAGGGATAAGCACAAGACTTATACTTGTCGGTCCAATATGTATAAAGCTTCCAAGCATCTGAAATGCAAATACAACTGCTGTAAGTATTGCAAGCTGAGTAAGTTTCAGTATTGAATTTTTTGTGTTGTTCATAACCTTAACCACACCTTTCTTTTAATTTCGTTTTCCGATATTACAAATCATTTATACTGTACACAATAAACGATATATCCGTCAAAGCCGTCTGTTTTTTCAAACACAACATCCTCTGAAAAGACGCTCTTTTCCCGCATAGCAGGAACGCCCCTACCGATAAGCTTTGACAGTGCCTCTTTTTTTACCCACATATCGGTAAATTCAGCATTTGTGGGATTCTCACCGAGAAAAGCCACTTCATCCTCACAGAAATATCTTTTTGCAAGGGCCAGCGGATTTTTTACACACCTTTCGACTCTTTCCATATCTATTCCCACCGGGAACGGTGCTACCGCAACAAGACACAAATCTTTATCGTGGGTAACACTGACATAGATGCCGTCAACGCCAACAATCTCAGGCTTTCCGAAGGAATCCCGCAGAATACAATTCGGAATTCGGAATTCGGAATTCGGAATTGTTGTCGGAAACTTCGTTTCCTGCGTTTTTTTTAAGTATTCGCTTACGGACTTTAGAATTTCTTTATCGCTGTTTTGGGTGTCGGTTTTCTTGTAACTGTAGATTTTTATGTTCTTCATTTTGTTGTTTTTAGAATTTATATTTTGGGGAATGCGGGCGGATAATATCCGCCCCTACAATTTATCATTCATTGTATTCCCCGACAAAATCCAATTTACGTTTTATTCTTCAGTCTTTTGCGCTTCGACAGATACTTCTGCAGTATTTTCTGCAGACGCAACTTCTGTTTCCGCAGTTACTTCTGATTCTTCACCCTCGGTTTCTTCCGGCTTTTCTTCTTCCTTCTTAACAACAGTTATACCGAAGATAGATACATTTTCGCCTACTCTCATTACCTTAACACCCTGGGTGTTTCTTGAAAGAAGTGAAATATCCTCTGTATGGATTCTGATAATTACGCCCTCACTTGTGATAAGCATAATATCGTCATCGTCAGACACCGCCGCAATACCACAGAGCTTACCGGACTTATCTGTAATCTTATGACCGATAACACCCTTACCGCCTCTGTTGTGTGTCGGGAAGTCGTCCGCAGACGCACGCTTACCAAGACCCTTTTCGGTAATGGTGATAATATTTCTTGTATCATTGGGTGTAAGAGCTACCGCACCTACAACATAGTCGCCCTCTCGAAGCTCAATTGCCTTAACACCACGAGCTGTTCTTCCTATGCTTCTTGCCTTTTCCTCAGCAAAACGCGCCACAAGACCGTTGTGTGTCGCAACAAGAATATCACAGTCGCCTGTGGTCTTGAGAACATACAGAAGCTCGTCGCCCTCGTCAAGATTTATCGCATTAAGACCTACACGGCGGTAGTTCTTGTATGCAAACAGGGAAGTTCTCTTTATGATACCGTTCTTTGTTATCATTGTGAGGTATGTGTTTTCGTCAAACTCGGTAACAGATACACTTGCTGTAAGCTTTTCGTCCTTTTCAACCTCAATAATGTTTACGATGTTCGTACCCTTTGAAGCCTTACCGGATTCGGGAATTTCATAACCCTTCTTTACGAACATTCTGCCGTAGCTTGTAAACATAAGCAGATAATCGTGGCTGTGGGCGATGATAACATCTTCAACAAAGTCTTCTTCCTTTGTCTGCATACCTATAACGCCTCTGCCGCCTCGTCTTTGTGCGGTATATGTGTCGGCATCCATTCTCTTGATGTAGCCCTGGTGAGAGATGGTAAGCACACAGTCACGGCGTTCGATAAGGTCTTCCATAACAATTTCGTTTTCAACCTGCTCGATTCTTGTTCTTCTCTCGTCGCCGTATTTTCTCTTTATTTCAAGAAGGTCTTCCTTTACAATTGCTTCAATCTTTGTAATATCAGCAAGTGTTTCGATAAGGTTTGCAATCTTTACTCTGAGGTTTTCCATTTCCTCCAGAAGCTTGTCGATTTCAAGACCGGAAAGGCGTCCAAGAGGCATCTGAACAATTTCCTGTGCCTGAATTTCTGTAAGTTCAAATCTTTCAACAAGAGATGCTCTCGCATCGGGGATTGTCTTTGATGCACGGATTATCTTTATAACCTCGTCAATATTATCAATAGCAATTTTAAGACCTTCCAGAATGTGCATTCTCTTCTGTGCCTTTTCAAGGTCGTATTGAAGTCTTCTTGTAACAACCTCTGTTTGGTGGTCCAGATAGTGACGGAGCATCTGCTTAAGATTCAGCACTTTCGGCTCACCGCCAACAAGCGCAAGCATATTTACCGCAAAAGTATCCTGAAGCGGACTGTACTTATAGAGCTGATTTAAAACAAGCTGGGGATTTGCGTCACGGCGAAGGGAGATAACAACCTTTGTACCGTTTCTCATATCCGAAATATCGTTGATGTCGGAAATTCCCTCGATTCTCTTGTCCTTTACAAGCTCCGCAATAGTCATAACAAGGGCGCTCTTTCTCTGCATATACGGAATTTCCGTAATTACAATTGAGGTCTTGCCCTTCTTTTCCTCAAATTCGCACTTTGCACGCACCGGTATCTTGCCGCGACCTGTCATATATGCTTCGTATATACCGTTGAGTCCGTAGATTGTACCGCCTGTCGGGAAGTCGGGACCCTTTATGAAGTTCATAAGCTCCATAATTTCTGCATCGGGATTGTCTATCAGGTGAATAGCGCCATCAATAACCTCGCAGAGATTGTGGGGAGGAATATTTGTTGCCATACCCACGGCAATACCTACAGAGCCATTTACAAGAAGATTTGGGAATCTTGAGGGAAGAACTGTAGGTTCTTTCTGCTTGTTATCAAAGTTCGGCATAAAGTCAACGACATCTTTATCAAGGTCGGTTACCATTTCGTCTGCCATCTTCGCAAGTCTTGCCTCGGTATAACGATATGCCGCAGCACCGTCACCGTCAATATTACCGAAGTTACCGTGGCCCTCAACAAGAGGATAACGCAGCGAGAAGGGCTGCGCAAGTCTTACCATTGCATCGTAAACGGATGCGTCACCGTGGGGATGATAATGACCAAGCACATTACCAACGGTAGTTGCAGATTTACGGAAAGGCTTATTATAGGTAAGTCCGTCTTCATACATAGAATAAAGTATTCTTCTGTGAACGGGCTTGAGACCATCTCTTACATCCGGCAGAGCCCTATCCACAATTACTGACATCGCATAGTCGATAAAGGAAGTTCTTACCTCTCTTGATATTTCCACATCAACGATTTTATCGTTTTTGTGGTATGCTGCTGTATCATTCTCATCAATATTCAGATTGTTTATATTATCACTCATTTTCAAAATGTCCTTTTCTTTAATTTACTGTCCGTATTATACTTTTCTGCTGTTTTCCAATACCGCATTATTCTCCCAAATTTACTTCATCGGAGGAAGACGATGTATTTTCTGCATTTTCCATTGCATTTTCAAGTTCCTCGGCTTTGTCCTCAGCCTTGTACTTTTCCTCCTGAGCTTTGAGAAAAGCATCGTATTCCGCCTGAACTATTTTATCGCGTCTTTCAAGCTCTTTAACTCTTCTTTTCGCCTGGGACTGTGATTTAAATGTCATTTCCGCAACATCAAGCTGACTGTCATAGTAATAGTAACGGTTTTTATATTTTTCAGTAAGGGATGTAAGTATATCAACATCATTTTCACAGAGAAGCTCATCCGGTGCTTCAAGGTAATAAAGCTTAAACGCCTTTATTGCTGAGGTTGTCGCACTGTCATATACTCCGTCAACATATTCGGACTTTATAAATCCTATCAGTTCAAGTCTTTTTTCCAAGCCAAGCACCGCATCACCTGTACTTCCCTCACAAAGTCCCGTATAGTTTTCTGCACCGAAATATTCAAGCTCACCAGGGAAATGTGACTTTTCAAGTGTCAGGTCGATTTTAATATCCGGTACAATTCCCGATTTGTTATAGGAACTCTTGAGCGGGTCAAGTACCTCAAAGCTGGTAATTGTAAACATATCGCCGTTCACAAAGGAGTAACCCTGCTGTCCGACGCCCTTTCCGTAGCTTGTAGTTCCCACAAGTGTTGCACCGCAGTTGTATTTCATAATCATCGCAAAAAGCTCCGCCGCACTTGCGCTATTCCCATTTATTAAAACTGTTACCTTTTCAAAGTTATATCCGCCACCGGCAGAATAGACAGCCTCAGGCTCGGCGTGATTTCTTGAATTTATATAGTAAAGGATTCTTCCCTCGTCCTCAATCATCATATTAGCCATTGACACAGCGTGCTCGAGAGCTCCGCCGGGATTGTCACGAAGGTCAATAATAAGATTTCCGTTGCTTTCCTTATTTGCCCTCTCAATAGCCTTTCCAAAATCCTCAACATCGCTCTGTCCGTTGAAGGAGGCTATTTTTATGTAGGAATAGGAGTTATCCTTTGTTTTGCTGTAGGAAATATTGGAGGAAACAACTCTGCCTTTTTGCAGTGTTACAGGGATAATTTCGCCGTTTCTTTCAACCTCTATATGCAGAGGATAATCCTTTTTGCCGGAAACCTCATCAAGAACAAACTCCGGCTCATTGGGAATACCAAGACTGTTTCCCGCCTCATCAAATTCTTCCTTGGCAACATACGGCTGATATTTTACAAGATAGCCTACCGCGTCAATGGTAAGACCCTCTGTGGTTATTCCTTCAACGCTCGCTATTCTGTCTCCGGTACGAAGTCCTGCCTTTTCCGCATTTGAGTCTTTAATTACACCTGTAATATAAATGCCCGGCTTTGTTATACCCATTCCTCTTATTTCAGAGGAATTTTCATCGCTGTAGTATATACCGTAGCCCTTGGAGGAGCCGTCACCGGCAAGTCCTCTGCCGGATTCATAATATCCGCTATACTCATCCATTGTACCCAGAAGCGTATTCAAAAACATCTTCATAAGATCCGGGTTTTCCTTCATAAGCTTCATAAGGAAAGCCTCTGTCGCTTCCTGCTCAGAAAATTCATAAAGATGTGTTTCGGAGTAAAGCTTCAAAATATCCATAAACATTTCATAGCTGTAGCTGTTATAGCCGGAATAGTCAGGAGTATAGCCGGAATACACCGGAGATTTGTCAAAGGGGTCGTAGCGAAGACCTGTATCTTCCGTATTTTCCTTTGCCGTTGTCGAAAATACAGCACTTCCCGAAACCATTACCGCACAAAGTACGGCGCTTATCATTCTTTTTAATCTGTTTTTATTCATGGGTATTTTCCTCTCCTATATTATCTGCCGGTAATTTATCACAATTATTTTTTGGAACAAGCTTTAAATCAAGACTTGCGTTTGAAAGAACATTTCCAAAAGAGGATATTTCAAAGCAGAGGGACATTGTTCCGCCATCCTCTCCTGTACTGTCTTCAAAATGCTGTATTCTCGTATTCCTGTTTATTATTTCAGGCTCGATACCCTTACTTATGAGAAAATCACAATAGGGCAAATCCACCGAAGGCACAAAGCCGTCCTTTGAAAGAAACAAATCCGAATTTTCACGGCTCACATTGTGAAGATACACTGTACTGTCGGAATATACCACAATATCTGCTCCGCAATTAAGGGAAATGCGTTTGTAATCATCACAAATTTCAAGCACAGCCGGGCAGTATATTTCCAAATCACCGCTTGTCATCGGAAACTCCTCGTTATATCTTTCCGGGAAAAGACCGGTTTTGGTATAAAGCCTTGCATTTTCCCTCGCCTTTCGTATTCTTTCAAAATAGGGACTGAACCTCATTACCGAACGCCGAAAATAGCGGTCGTCAAAGGCTGCAGCGGGGTCATTTGTGGGAATCTGATTGCCATATATGGGACTTCTGTATTTATCCGAACCATACATTTTAGTTTGGGAAGTCTCCGTCATTCTAAGCTCTGCAAACATATCCTTTGTCACAATGCCGTTGTTCTTTTCTTGCGTCATTCCGAAACCTCGAATTTCAACACTTCCTCCGGCTTCTGTCCGGTAATGTCTATTCTTGTTACATTTTCTATTTTTCTTCCGAGGAACCGTGATGCAATTTCAGCAAAGTTCTGTATCTCATCACTGACAAAGAAGTGTGATTTTCCGCTTTCGTCACGGTCAGAAAGCTGATTTTTCTCTTTCAGCTTTTCCGCTATCGCTTGTGCTGCGCATCCGCCGGCATCCACGATACCCGGTCTGTAGCCGAGAATCTTTTCGCAGGCTCTTTCAATGTTTTCCCTGATAATGGGATAATGGGTACACCCAAGAATGATGCAGGAGGGTCTGAAATCAGAAAGCTTTTGTATATATTCGCAGGCAATCTCAAAGGTAATCGGATTTTCTCTGTCTATATAGCCATTCTCCACAAGCGGTACAAACATCGGACACGCAACGGTCATTACATTGAAACCGGGATTCTGCAAATGTATCTGTGCAGCGTAAGCGCCGTTTTTCGCCGTTGCTTGAGTTCCAAGTACTGCAATATTTCCGGAAATACCGCCGTTCTTGCAGAGAGCAAGCTCGCACGCCTTTCTGCAGGCAGGAGAAACAACTCCCACCACCGGAATATCCGTCATAGTCGAAAGAGTATCAAGTGCAATGGAGCTTACCGTTCCGCAGGCAATAAGTACAGCCTTGACATTCTGCCGAACAAGAAAAGCAAGATCGTCCACAGAATATTTTATTATTGTTTCACGGGATCTTGTGCCGTATGGAACTCTGCCGGTATCACCAAAATATATTATATCCTCACCAGGAAGAACATTTCCAAGGGCACGAACAGAGGTAAGTCCACCCAGTCCCGAATCAAAAACACCAATAGGTCTGTTATCGTAAGCCTCGCACATACAAACTCCTTTCCAACAATTATAGCCAGCCCTTTTCAGAGCATTTTTCTACATTATATATATTATATAACTATCCGATTAATTATATCACAAAGATGCTCTTTTGTCAAACAAATAATGGCTTTAAAAACGCGAAAACAGAGCATTTTTCTCAAAATTCACATTTTGTTTAAATATGCAAGTTGTACATAGCCAAATTTCGCCTTTAAAACGCCAAATTCGCCCCCATTCAGAATTTTGTAAAAATATTCCGGTGTATTGGTCATTCTTTGAAAAATAACATTCACCGCTTTCGAAAATACAGCATATCATATACCGAGCAAGACAAAAAGCTTGGTTGCTCATCCAATTACATTTAGGAGGACATATCAATGGCTGATAAGACAAATGGAATGTGCGGCACACTCGGTAGTGGGAACGGCTGCAACAGAAACGGCAGTATAGAATGTGGAACTTGTATTTGCACAGACAAGATATTCGACGCCGTAAAAATCAAGGAGTGTCTTGAGGACATAAAGGTACATCTTACCGCAAACGGCCAGGATGCAGTAGACAGAGCCAACAATATAAGAGCAAAAAGCGCAGAGGTACTCACAGCTTGCATCTCCGTAAGTGAAGTTGCTTTCAACAGAGGTTACTATTCCATAAGCATCAGATACTATTTCAGAATAACCTTTGAAGCTTGTATTCCCGGCGGAAGATCTGCAGAGTTCTGCGGAATCGCAGTATACGACAAGAATCTGGTACTTTACGGTGGCGAAGGCGGAGTAAGTATGTTTACCTCCGACCCCAACACAAACTCCTTCTGCCAGTGTTCAAATTATCCGGAAAGTACAGTAAATACCCCCAAAGCAGTGCTTGAAATTGCAGCTCCCGTTGTGCTTGATGTGAAGGTAGTAGAAAAGAACTACAACTACGGCTGTTGCTGCTGTTGCTGCGACCAGATCCCCGAATATGTGGTGAACTGTGTAGGCGGCGAACTGACAGACGATATGGGTGTAAAGAACCTTTATGTAACTCTCGGTATTTTCTCAATCGTGAGAATGCAAAGACCCTCCTGCCTTATGATTCAGGCATCCGACTACTGTATTCCCGATAAGGACAGCGGAACTCTTGGCGACAGCACCTCCAGTCCCTGCGATATTTTCAACAATATGTGCTTTCCCGTTGAAGAATTCTGCCCTCCGGCGCCTCCCTGCTGTCACGACACAAATCCGAGACCCTGCCGTCCCGGTACCGGCGTTCAGGGAAGCACAACCGGTAACTGCGGCTGTTCGTCAAATCACAACACCGGCAGATGCAACGGTTAAATCCGGCTTGTACCCTCATTCCTTTAGTATATTCAGGGCAATCTGTGCTGCAAGGTCATACAGTTTTGTGCCTGCAAGAAAGTGTGCAGAAGTAAAAGAGACAGTATTACAATCCCCATCGGTTGTAATACCATCCGAAAAATTAGAGTCGGTTTTGCCGGAAAGCAAAAATGTCATCATTCTGAAGACAGACTCTCTTTCACCACCTCGCCCTGCCACACTTATCTGCAGTTGTACTCAAAAGCCACAGCTTTGTTGTGCAGTAAAAATATGATAAATCCCCGACAAAAGGTTTTCCCTTTGCCGGGGTCTTGTTTTATGCTTTTTGCTTGATTCAATGCAAATGTAAACAATTTGTTTCACCCCTTGACAAGAAAAAAATAATGGTGTAGAATAGCTATTCGGAAAGTATTGCAAATTTTAAGGCATTACTTCCTCTTTGCCCGGAGGGAAGCTTCGGGCCATAGGCCGAAAGGAGGTGTAACAAAATGGAAAAGATCATCGGCAAGTATGAAACCATTTTCGTTATAAACCCTGAATACTCGGAAGAGGCTACAAAGGCTCTTATCGAAAAGTTCACAGGAATTATAACGAACAACGGCGGTACAATCGACAGCATCGACGAATGGGGCAAGAGAAAGCTCGCATACCCGATTGAAGACCTTACAGAGGGCTACTATGTTCTCGTAAACTTCACAGCTGAAAAGGCAGTACCCGCAGAACTCGACCGTGTATACAACATCACAGACGGTATTCTCCGTTCTATGATTGTAGCGCTCGAGAAATAATTCGCAAGTGAGGGAGTAAAGATGGCTTTTAACAAAGTAATTCTCGTAGGCAATCTCGTTGCCGATCCCGAACTCAGGCAGACTCCCAGCGGAGTGTCTGTTGCCACATTTACACTGGCAGTTCAGAGACGCTACGCAAAGCCGGACGATGCCCAGCAGGCGGATTTTATCAATATTGTTGTTTGGAGACAGCAGGCTGAATTCGTTTCAAGATACTTTGCAAAGGGCAGTGCTATGCTTGTTTGCGGAGCTATCCAGACGAGAAACTTCACTGACCAGAACGGTCAGAAGCGTTACTTCACAGAAGTAGTTGCTGAAGAAGTATCCTTTGTTGGAAAAAAGTCTGACAATTCTAAGAGCAACAACGATCCTTTTTACGGTGCGGAGCCGACCCAGCAGGGCTTTGGAGCAAATAACTCCGGAGCTACAGAAACCAACTTTGAAGAAGTTGGTGAAGATGACCTTCCGTTCTGATTTTTACGGTAAGGTACCCCATTTAAAAATGTAATGTCGAAAGGAGGACATATCCATGGACGCACAGAAGCAGAATCAGTTCAAGACACGCAAGAAGAAGAAAGTTTGCCAGTTCTGCGCAGACAAAATCGAACACATCGATTACAAGGATGTTACAAGACTTCGCAAGTGTGTTTCCGAGAGAGCTAAAATTCTCCCCAGAAGAATCACCGGTACTTGCGCAAAGCACCAGAGACAGCTTACAGTAGCTATCAAGAGAGCAAGACATATCGCTATTATGCCTTATATCTCTGACTAATCTTTGGTCATCCAAAATATATAGTAAAAGAGCAGATTTTAATGTCTGCTCTTTTTTATTTTAAAAATGGTGTTATAAAGATATTAGTTTAAAGGGGAGCTTTCCTTTCAAAGATTTACTTAATTCAAATTTTTTGCTTTTGTTGTATGTACTTTTTGCTCGTACAAAAAGGTAACACAGCTTGATGTTAAAAGACAGCTTTTGCCCCAAAGCAAACAAACTCGATTTTTCATCCCGCTGCGGCGGTGAAGCGCTACCGCGGGTATACTTTTTTGTTCTCGGCAACACAAAAGTATCAAAATGAAGAAATCTTCAATTTCTTTAAAGAATTGCTTTGCAATTCTTCTAAAACACCGACAAGAGGGAACCCTATTTCGAGGGGTTCCCTCTTTGCAATCTCCCTCCTAAACGAAAAAGAGGGGGACTCCCCCTCTTTTAGACACCCCCGCTAAGGGGTAGTCGCACTCTTATAATTTCGCTGTCAGCAATTTTAAATAAATAAAAATTTACGCAGTAAATTTTTTCCTCAATTCCGAATTCCGAATCCCGAATTTCCCGAAGAAAAGCATCGCCTCATTCCGCAATAACAACTCTCACTCTACCGCCTTTTTCTGCGGTATCATTATAATATGCACAGATTTTATAGTCACCTTTTAAAATATCATCGTATGTGGAGGGAATAAATTCTCTTGCGCCGGTCTTTATGTAAAACTGCACATCAGAGGAATAGCTGTAGCTCTTACCGTCGGAAACGCAGTATCCACGGTAAAAATCATTCTTGTCAACAACTACGCTCTCAAGGCTCTTTACAATATACTTTCCGGCTTTTTCAGTGTATTTCACAGCACCGACAGACGGTGTACCGTATGCAGTGTTAAGTGTAATACGATTCTTGTTTGCGCCTGATACAAGATACCAGTCAAGTCCGGAGCCTGCTCTCTCTGCGGTAATTACCCCATATGAGTGTATGTCACCGGTGAAATCCTGAAGAACAAGTGCTGTGATAAGTCCGTCTTCAACCTTTGCATAGTATATATCACTTGCAGAAAGCTTTGCCCCTGAAAGTCTTGCTGGATAGATAGTACAGAAATCTACAGTTTTATTATCAATGGAATCCGAATCGGTTGTTATTACAACATCAAGTATGGTTGCTCCGTCAGCAATGCTTCCCTTGGAAAGAAGACTGTTGATATTTGTCGCTATCGCCGCAGACACACCACTTGAAGTACCTGTAATTTTAAGTTTATCATCGACATAGCTTACTGCCACAAAGTCGCCCTTTGTAAATCCACTGTGATTGTATTCGTAAACTCTTGTACTGCCGTCAATTCCGAGAACCGAAATGTTTTCCGCCGTATACTGAGTACCATTTTGTCTTGTGTATGTACCCTCTCCCAGACCTGTTATAAATCCGTAGACAGTTTCAGCATTTTCTGCTCCCACAACTACCTCAACCACTCCACCATTTTTACCAAAGAGAAGTGTAACGGTATCGCCATAGGCGAGTGTACCCATATTTGAAAGACTGAAGGCAGCGCTTGTACTTTCAATAGAATAGGTCTTTCCGGAAACGGTCACAGAGGTCGGAGAAATTCTGTTGGGGGATACCGCCTCAAGTGTTCCGGTTGCTTTGTCTGTGTACATCCATACAGATTTCAAAACCTTTGAATAATACAGTACATCATAGTCATTAACAGCACTTTCTGTGACGGTGCTGTTTTCTCTGTAGAATACCGCCTTTGATATATCAAAGGGAATATCACTTCTCCAGTTTTTTCCAGGCAGTACCACCACAGGTCCATCTATGGACTGGGACACTATATCGGCATAAGAAACACCGTCATCATTACTTTTAAGGTATTGGTAAACATCGCCTTCCTTTGCGTATACCGCATTTCCGCCATTACCCAAATGAATTGTCACAAAGTCGTCAATATCAAAACTACCGTAGTTTGAAAACTGCTGTTTTACGCTTGCTCCCTCAAGGCTGTAGGTCTTTGAACCAACAGTTACAGATGTGGGGTTTTCCTTTGACGGTGATATGGTTTTTACAAAACCGGTTTCAGTATCTCTGTATATCCACACCGTCTCAAGCTCCTTTGAGTAGTAGTAAACATCGTCGACAACTACCTGTGAGGAGGAAATTATATTTGTTCCGTAATATATATTGTCGTCGCCAACAGAGAAGGGAACTTTATCAGAGATTATCTCTCCCTGCTTTAACACAAAGGGTCCCTTTAATGTAGAGTTCACAAGACTTAAATAATCTATTCTGTGGTCTGTACCGGCATCATAGCCCAAAGACTTGCAATATACTGTTCCGGATGCAGTTTCTGCACAAAGGCTGTTATATATGAGATACATACATTCCCGTCTTGTTAGAAAGTCTCCCTGTTTCGCTGTAATTCCGACATCAAGCTCCATTTCACTGTATTTTGCAAGCTGTGAGTCAGGGTATCTTCCGGAATCAAGCTCCTTATAGCCGAGGATTCTGAGCATTACCGTAACAGCCTCTTCAAGAGTAACTTCGCTTTCCGGTCTGAATGTTCCGTCAACGTACCCTTTAAGGTAGCCGTTTTTAACAGCACTTACAATATATCCCGAACCCCAGTGAGATGCACTGACATCCGCAAAGGGAGATATATGACTCGTTGTGTTTACGCTATCCTTGAAAGTTGTGGCACAAATTGCCATTTTTGTAAATTCCGCCCTTGTTACCGGCTTTTCAAGGTTAAGATTTCCGTTCTCGTCACCGTTCATAATGCCAAGGATTTTAACGGTAGTGATTATATCCTGCTCCTGTGGCATAGTATTTTTGTCAGGCTTTGCCGCCGATGCGGAAAAAGTCAGCATCGCCGTTGTAAGACACGCAGTTGCAACAAGTGTCAGAACGGCACTTTTTATATTCTTCATATTGATTCTATCCTTTCAAAACAGTTTTAACAGTACACAAAAGTGTATTAATTATTCGTTGCGAAGTGCGTCAATAGGATTGAGCTTTGCCGCCTTATTTGCAGGCAAAAAGCCAAATACTACACCTATGAGTACCGAAACTCCAAAGGAAACTGCAACAGAGGTCATCGTTGGAGTGCAGGGCATATCAACCATATTTCCGAGGAGTCCCGCAAAGATTACACCAAGAACTATTCCGATAATACCGCCTATTGTACTGGTAGTTCCCGCCTCAATTACAAACTGTAGCTTTATATGGGAGGGCTTTGCACCAAGTGCCTTTCTTATACCTATTTCGCGTGTTCGCTCTGCAACCGACACAAGCATTATGTTCATAATACCGATACCGCCAACCAGAAGTGAAATTCCCGCAATAAGCGCAAGTGCAAGAACCATTTTATCCATAATACCCGTCACCGTATCCAGCACCTCGGACATACTCATGACCGAATATGCCGTATCGTCGGCAAAGGCTTTATACAGCGTGCTTTCCACCGCAAGCTTTGCTGCAGAAACCGTATCCTCGCTTTGTGCAAGTACGGTATATGAGCTTATCTGTGATGTTCTTGAAAGGCTCTTTGCCGCCGTAGCATACGGAACAAGCACAATGTTGTCAGAACTCTGTTCGTCCTCCCAGTCGTCAGATTGATTTTCAAGAACGCCCACTACAGTGAAAAGATTTCCGTTAATCCTTATCGTCTGCCCAAGAGCTTCTCCGTCAAATACCTCTGCACTGTTGTAGTACGCACCCACAACACACACCTTTTTAAGCTTTTCCGAGTCTATATAATTCAAAAAGCGCCCCTCTGCCATTTCCCAGTTTTTGACTGTGAGATAGTCCTCGCCAACACCGATAATTGAAGAAGAATAGCTTTCGCTACCTATCTTTACGCTTCCCATAACAGAAACATTCGGAGTAATGGCCTTTATACTGTCGGTGTTTTCTAATGCCATTTCGTACATTTCGTCAGGAGTAATATTTCTTGTTGAGCCTCTGCCGGAAACCGTTACAGTAATGGTATTTGTACCAAGACTGTCAAAGGCGTCGGAAACCTGGGTTGTAAGTCCGTTTCCAAGACTCATAATGATAATTACCGCCGCAACGCCGATAATTATACCAAGCATCGTAAGAAGTGCCCTTATTTTACTTGTCGCAAGGCTTTTCAGAGCAAGTATAAAACATTGTAATGCGTTCACTCGTCTTTACCTCCCGACATTTTTTCCTTTTTAATAAGCTCCCCGTAGTATAAATCAAATTCCTCCTGCGTCATTCCCTTTTCCATCGCCTTTTTGTATTCTTCATCACGGCGCTTTGCTTCCTCGCGCTTTTTGACAAGAAGCGGGTCGTTTTCAAAGGATACATTGGAGCTTACCGTAGCCCCCTTGCCATCGGAGGGGCCGTCATATACGATTTTTCCATCGTGGAGTCTTATAATTCTTTTTGCGGTTACTGCAATAGAATTATCGTGGGTAATAAGAACTATGGTGTTTCCCTCGTCGTTCAGCTGTTTGAGAAAGTCCATTACCTCTCTGCCTGTTCTTGAGTCAAGAGCGCCTGTTGGCTCGTCGGCAAGAATCACAGACGGCTCACCTGCCAGCGCTCTTGCTATTGACACTCTCTGTTGCTGACCACCGGATAGCTGAGATGGATAATTTTTTTCTTTTCCCTCAAGTCCAACTCTTTTAAGCTGTGCCTTTGCCCTCTCGTGCCTTTCGTCAGAGGGGACTCCTGCATAAAGTAGTGGAAGCTCTACATTTTCCTGAACAGTGAGCTTTGGAATGAGATTGTACTGCTGGAATATAAAGCCGAGCATTTTGTTTCTTATTTCCGCAAGCTCGTTATCGTTCATAGTGGAAACATCTATACCGTTTAAAAGATATGTACCTTCCGTGGGAGTGTCAAGACAGCCGATAATATTCATACAGGTAGATTTTCCCGAACCTGACTGTCCGACTATGGCAACAAACTCACCCTTATCAATATGGATATTTATACCGTCAGCGGCACGAACCTCATTATCACCCATATAGTATATTTTATATACATCCTTAAGTGTTATCATAGGGTTACCTCTTATCTGATACCGGGCATACCGCCACTCTGACCTCTGCCCGACATACCACCGGAAGGCATACCGCCTCCCATTCCCATCATACCGCCGGAGGGCATACCACCCATGCCCATCATTCCCATAGCAGATGAGGAGGTATTACGGTTCTGTTCTACAATTACGATGTCGCCTTCGGAAAGTCCGGATACAATTTCAACAAAGTCATCATCGGAAATACCGACAGTTACTCTTACAGTTTCATATTCTGTTTCTGCCGGTGCTGTACCGTATACTGCAGGCATTTGCATTTCCCCGCGACCTGATGTACCGGATATGCCCTCCTTTGAGGGCATATTTTCAGGCATTGTCATACCACTTCCGAAAGAATTATTTTCGGACTCTGTCTCTCCGTTACCAAAGGGATTACCTTCGGGTTTTGTTCCGCCGTCACCAAAGGTACTTCCTTCAGGGAAACCACCCTGGGGAATATTCATAGCAGGTCTGTCGGAGGAATCAGAAGAAGGTCTGTTTTGTGTCTGTGGCATATTTTCTGATGTCGTACCGCTATTTGTAGATGTAGACTTATCGGTATTGGAAGTTTTATCATCTTCCTTTAGAGCATCGGGATTTTTAACAACTTTAACTGTATTTCCTCTTGCAACTGCACCTGTGGGAATTGCAAGTACATTTTCAGACCTGTTTACTATTATTTCTGCATCAATATTCATACCGGGAAGAAGACTTGAAAGAGCATTTTCGTCTGTAATTGTTACAGTTACAGGATATGTAGTTACGCCGTTTAGAGTTGTACCTACTTTTGAGATTTTTGTAATCTCACCGAAGAACACCTCCCCGTCACGGGCTTCGCTCGTTATTGTTACCTCCTGTCCCTTTTGGATGGAGAAGATGTCAATTTCGTCTATGTTCATATCAAAGGTAAGGGCAGAAAGGTCGTATATTATCGCAACTGTTGCATTACCGCCGGTAATGTCTATGCTCTCGCCCACATTATAGTTCTTTTCAACTACAGTGCCAGCGATAGGCGCTGTTATTTCATAGTCAGAAAGATTGTCCAGTGTATCGTCATAGTTCATCTGTGCTGTTTCAAGGCTATCCTCAGCGTCTTTTATTCTATCTTCAAGGTCCTCCGAGTCAAAGGTCATAATCACCTGACCATCGGTAACTTTTCCGCCCTCATTTATATTAAGGGTCAGTATTTCACCGCCGTACTGCGCTGTAAGCTTTTCTTCAATATTATAGTAAAAGTTTGCGCTGTCTGTACTTGTAATATCACCACTATACTCAGCTGATGCCCTTGTATTTTTTGAAATACCGCCAGGATTTTTCACAAGGACAGTTACTTCTCTTGTCGGCGCTCCAAATTCGTTTATACCTGTAATAGTAGCTTTTTTCTTAACTGTACCGGAAAGTCTTTCTCCGTTTCCTTCAACAATCACTGTAATTACTGTGCCGATTTCCATTGAATCTGCGTGTATTGCGTGGAACGGCAGGTCAATAAGCATATTTTCATTGTCCACAATATCTGCAACAGCACCGCCTTTCTGTACAGTATCACCAACTTCAACATAAAGCTTCTGTACTGTACCTGAAAGGTCAGATTTTGCGGAAAGCTCTTTTCTTTGCTCCTGAAGCTCTGATAGATTTTTCTCTGCTTTATCAAGACTCATACGACGTTGTCTTATGGTTGAATCCATATCGCCCGAATCAATAACATAAAGCACCTGGTCTTTCTGTACCTCATCGCCCTCCTCAAAATACGCTTCAAGTATATCGCCCTTTACCTTGGAGGTTATAGTGTATGAGTCGGCAGGCTTCAGAGTTCCGGTTGCAGAAAGCTTTTCGGTAATTGTTCTTCTTGTAACTGTGTATGTAGTAAGATTGCTTGCTGCAACCTCACGGCGTTTCAAGTCGAAAAACTTCCACACCGCAAAACCTATAACAAGTGCAATCACAAGAAGTACCGCAAGAGTTTTCACAAGCTTTTTTCGTTTCTTTCTCGCAGCTCGCTTTCTCTGCTCGGCACGAAGCTTTGCTTCCTCGGCAGTAAGACCTGCACCCTGTTCCTTTGTTGTCTTTGAGCTGATTTTCGTCATTTTATATCTGTCCTTTCATAAAAATCAGAGTCTTGGGCAAAAGAAAAGATTTCTGTTTTGAAGCAATATCTTACAGTTTTACTTCTTTTTCTCCGTTCTCGCCCCGCAAATGTTTTTATACCTCACCTGCGAATGTTTTACAGTACAAAATTATAATATAACTATGTGTTCTCCGTGTGAAAAAACACTGTTTTTTTATCGACTAAAGCCACAAAATACGACATATTTTGTCAAAAAAGGGTATATGGTAATTATGTTTGCCAGGTATTTACAGTCTTTTGTAAAACAGCTTATGGTTGACAAGTACATAAAAGTATGTTAAAATTACTGTACAGCCTGAAAGAAATTATACTGAAAGGAAGTAAACAGCTATGAAAGACGCAACACTTGTTGTAATGGCGGCAGGTATGGGTAGCCGTTTCGGCGGTCTAAAACAGATGGAGCCTGTGTCGGCTGACGGCAGAGCCATTCTTGATTACTCGGTTTATGACGCAAAAAAAGCAGGTTTCACAAAGGTAGTTTTTATTATAAAAGAGGAAATAGAAAAGGAATTTAAGGAGATTGTCGGAAAGAGAATTGAAAAAATGATTGCCGTTGAGTACGTAAATCAGGATATGACAATTCTACCCCAGGGTCGTACAAAGCCTTTCGGAACAGCCCACGCAATTTACTGCTGCAGAAATGTTGTAAAAACTCCCTTTGCGGTTGTAAACGCCGATGACTACTACGGCTGTAATGCCTTTTTTGAAATGAAAAAATATCTCGACACTGCATCAGGTCTTGATACTGCTATGGTAGGCTATCTTCTTGAAAATACTCTTACGGAAAACGGCACAGTTGCAAGAGGCGTGTGCCAAACAAAGGATGGTTACCTTGAGGAAATAACCGAGCGAACAAAGATTAATTCAAATCTTGAATATACCGAAGACGGCGGTAACACCTGGACAAAGCTTCCCGAGGGTACAATGGTATCAATGAATCTGTGGGGCTTTACACCGGATATATTCTCCGAGGTAGAAAAGGACTTTAAGTATTTCCTTGAAAATGCAGACCTTATGAAAGATGAATTTTATATTCCGATAGTCGTTGACAACCTCATTAAGGAAGGAAAAACAAAGGTAAAGGTACTGAAGAATACTGACAAGTGGTACGGAATGAC
>JAFWWX010000148.1 GCA_017517985.1 Clostridia bacterium
CACCGAGATATTTTGAACCGAGGGTCTGTGCAACGAAAATAGAAGTAGGACCGTCAGCAGCACCGATAATAGCGATTGAAGCGGCGTCTATAAGCTCATAGCCGAAAAGACTTGCAAGTGATAGTGTCATAAAGATACCAAACTGTGCCGCAGCACCGAAAAGCAGAAGCTTCGGGTTTGAAAGAAGCGGACCGAAGTCAATCATAGCACCGATGCCTATAAAGAGTATAAGCGGGAATAGCTCGTTTGCGATACCCGCCTCAAAAAGCGTTGTAAGCGGACCGTGTTCGCCGACAGCACCGGAGAGGGGAAGATTTACAAGTATTGCACCGAAGCCCATAGGGAGAAGAAGCGTAGGCTCCATTTCCTTTTTGATAGCAAGGAATATAAGTATTGCACCGATAATCCACATTACTATCATTTTCCAGCTAATTGCGTCAAAATTTATCGCGAGCTGATTAAAAATTTGTAGTTCCATTTTTACCTCTCTTATTAAAGTTATTTAACGATTTATTATATCCTTTTTTTGTTAGATAATCAATAGGATTTCTATAATTTAACATTTTTTTAACGAGTATTGAGAAGGTTTTAATACCTTATTTTTTGTAAAAAAATCTTTTCAGATAGAGCTGGCATAAAATTTAACGGCAACTTTACGCGCGTATTTTAAAAAGTGCTTTATTTTTTTGACATTGATATGATATAATAGGCTGTAAAGACGTTTGATGGAGATATTTTGACGAATGAAAAATAAAAAAATTAGAAAGGTTTTCAGTGAGTATTTTGCATTTTCGCTGAAAGGATTTGCAATAAGCAGTGCAATTATCGGTATAAGCTCCGTAATATGTATTTTTCTTGAGAAAGGAGACTTTGGTAATACAGCAGTATCGATGCTGTTTCTTTTAGCAGTGTTTCTTGTATCGGTTTTTACAAAAGGCTATCTTTTTGGGACAATGGCATCAATTTTTAGCGTGCTTATTATAAATTTCTTTTTCACATATCCCTATTATACCTTTAACTTTACTCTTGAAGGCTATCCGCTTACAATTATTTGAAGTCTTATAGTTTCAATAACAACAAGTACGCTTGTAACAAAAATAAAAGACGGTAATGAACTGAAGCTTCTTGCTGAAAAAGAGAAGACAAGAAGCAATCTTCTGCGTGCGGTTTCACACGATTTGAGAACACCTCTTACGACAATTCTTGGTTCGACGGGAGCAATAATAGAAAATAATGATGTAATTGACGAAAAACAGAAATTAAAACTTCTGTGTGAAATAAGAGAGGAATCAGAGTGGCTTATCCGTATGGTAGAGAATCTTCTTACCGTAACCAGAATTGAGGATAGAAATCAGGCAATTATTTCAAAGAAGCCTGAACCGGCTGAGGAAATAATTTTTGAGTCCGTACGAAAATTCAGAAAGAGATTTCCGGATTTTAAGGTCTGTGTAGAAGTTCCAAGCGAGCTTCTTATTATTCCGATGGATGCTATGCTTGTTCAGCAGGTTATAGTAAATCTTCTTGAAAATGTTGTGCTACACGCAAAGGGTGCAACCGAGGCGGTTCTTGCTCTCTCCGAATCTGAAGAAGGAGCTGTATTTTCTGTGTCGGATAACGGTTGCGGAATTGTCAGTGACACTCTTGAACATATTTTTGACATATATCGGGAAAAAGATAACAATGCTTCGAGCGATTCAAAGAAAAATATGGGAATAGGACTTCCGGTGTGCAGGACTATAATAAAGGCACACGGAGGTAGAATGACTGCTGAAAACAACCCGGATTCAGGTGCTGTTTTTAGATTTGTTCTTCCTATAAAGGAAGTTTTTTAATTATGAAAGGAATATTTTCTATATGGAACTGAGATACAGTGTTCTTGTGGTAGAGGATGAAAAGAACATAGCGAGTTTTATAAAAACGGTATTTGAAGCAAACAATTTTAATGTTCTGACGGCGCATGATGGGAAGGAAGCGTTAATGCTTGCAGTGTCACATTGTCCGGATATCATAATTCTTGATCTTGGACTTCCGGATATGGACGGTATGAACATAATAAAATCAGTTCGTGAGTGGTCTGCAGTGCCGATAGTTGTTGTTTCTGCAAGAGGAGACGAAAATGATAAAATTCTTGCACTTGATGCCGGTGCAGACGATTATGTTACAAAACCCTTTGGAACAGGCGAGCTTCTTGCAAGAGTAAGAACGGCACTCCGTCACGCAAGAAATGCAGCCCTCGGACTTGTATCAAACGACGGAAAGTTTGTTTCCGGTGAGCTTACTGTTGACTTCGATAAGAGACATGTTTATATTTCCGGAAACGATATACACCTTACTCAGAATGAATATAAAATAGTATCCCTTCTTGCGAGATATGCAGGGAAGGTTCTTACTTATGACAATATAATGAAACAGATATGGGGACCGAATTTTCAATCGGACAATCAGATTCTCCGTGTGAATATGGCTAACATAAGACGTAAGATGGAGGAAAACCCCGCAGAGCCGAAATATATATTTACAGAGCTTGGTGTCGGATACAGGATGCTTGAGGATGAGTAAAAAGGAGATTTAAAACAGGAGTTGCAACAAACAAAGTTACAACTCCTGTTTAGGTTTTGTTATTTATTTTTATTGTATGTATCCTTTGCGTTTGAGAAGCCCGACAAGTTTTGTAACATTTTTTTCCACAGTTCCAAAATCACACCTTAATTTTATATCTGCGTATTTCTCATAATAGGGAAGACGCTGATTGTAAATATCCTTTAAGGTTTCGCCCTTTGCGAAGGCGATTCCGCGTGTCTTAATGTTACGTATCCTTTTTGAAACTGTAGCATAAGGCAGGGAAAGATAGACAATGACCCCGCTGTCTTTCAAATGTTTTATTGCTTCATCGCGAAGAACTGCACTTCCTCCTGTGGCAACAACAGTTCTCTCAGGGTTTGAAAGTGTTAGTATTGCATCTCTTTCAATATCAAGAAATGCCTCCTTGCCATCTTCCTCCACTATTTCGTGAAGAAGCCTGCCGGTATTCTTCTGAATAATTAGGTCGGTATCAATAAATTCATACCCCAGACTTTTCGCGAGTAGTACACCGAGGGTGCTTTTACCGCATCCGGGCATACCTATAAGTACAATATTTTTCATAGTTTCCTCAAATTTTCAAATATGCGACTTTTAGTTAATGTTTTTTTCTGCAGCTTCCTTTGCGCTGACAAGAGTATTCTGGAGAAGCATTGTAATTGTCATAGGTCCGACACCGCCTGGAACAGGTGTGATGTAGGATGCTTTTGACTCGCAAGCCTCAAAGTCAACATCGCCTGTGAGTTTTCCGTTTTCATCTCTGTTCATACCAACATCAATGATAACAGCACCGTCCTTTACCATATCGCCCTTGATAAGCTTTGACTTTCCTACAGCAGCAACGAGAATATCAGCTTCTCTTGTGTACTTTGCAAGGTCAACGGTTCTTGAATGGCAGGTTGTAACGGTGCAATCAGCACCCAAAAGGAGAAGTCCCATGGGCTTTCCTACAATGTTGCTTCTCCCAACAACTACTGCGTGCTTCCCCCTTGTTTCAATATTGTATCTCTTTAAAAGCTCCATAATACCGGCAGGGGTGCAGGGAAGAAATCTCGGAGTACCTAAAGTAATCTTACCTACATTTTCCTCTGAAAAGGCATCAACATCCTTTATAGGAAGTATTTGTGCGACTATTCTCTTCTCATCAAGGTGC
>JAFWWX010000149.1 GCA_017517985.1 Clostridia bacterium
CTAATTCCACCTTTAACGGCTTATCTGGTGCTACTGTATATCCACTTGCAGAGCCCATAATTGTATCTCCGTTTATTTTTGCATACATTGTATAGCCACTAAAATACATGGCTACGCCGATTAAAGCCAAAAGTAGAGCCACAATTACAATGAATTTAGCTATTGATATTACAATCTTCACTAAAACCACCTCCAAAATAGTCCGGTGCTGTGTTTTCATCAATTCTTACTCCTTCAGCTGTGTATTCACATCTAAAGCCGATATTGTAAACTGCTGTGCCATCCTCTAAATGCACTACAATTTTATAGAATGATTTGGAGCAATCTACTTCCTCGGGGAAGTATATACGCTTGTCCGAGTACACCCATTCAATAACATCTGTTGCCTTGAATTTTTCATCAAGAGTAATAGTAAAATATTCTTCCTGCATATCAATCTCAAAGAATTCAGTTACATCCGAGCGTGTAGCATAAAATGAAGAGTCTTGACCTTGAATTTTAAAGTAAAAGTTGTTTCCGTCCGGTATGGTTTCAACCGTTACATAATAACCTTGCTTTTCTTCCTCTAAGCCTTCAAAATATGCTATTTCAAACTTTTCAGGCGTTCCTCGTTCAAGAACTAAGTCGCTAACATTTTCTGTGATTTGAGTGCCATTGTGAACTAAGTAAAAGTTAGCCTTTTTTGACTCTCTCACAACATTGATACTAATAAAAGCTACTAAGGCTACTGCAAGAAGCACTACAATCACTATTGCACAAATTCTTATCACCTTATTGCTCATATATCAAATCACTCTCCAAACTTCATATAGTCAAGCTCTGTTGCATTGAAATTAAAGGTTGCTTGGTTAAGTGTAATGGCTGTAGGTACTACGCCACTATTTACAATATCCCTTATCTTGATTTCAAAGTTGATTCTGTGGTTGGTTGGATGAATTACTTCAAGCCAGAATATTGTATCTGTTCCGCTTTCCTTAGCATTTGTAAGGATTTCCGCAATCAAAGCAGGATCCATTTTGTCAATGTTGTATGTTGTGCCACTTGAGTCCTTAACTAAATATGCTCCCAAGTCGGAAAGGCTATCTACATCGAAATACAGTGTCTTATTTGATGAAAATTCGCTATAACAGAAGTTAGGCACGCCTGTATATTTCACACCGTCTGATGTCATACCTTGGAATGAAGACATAGAAGCATCTACTCCAAGATTAGAGTTGCCACCGATAATACCCCACTGTGAAAGGTCAGTAGCATCATAACTATCACTGTCCCAAGACTCAATAGTGTAAACATCAGTAAAGTCAACATCAAGTGTTACCTTACCACCTGTACCAAGATTGCCTGTTGCAACCTCAAAATCTGCGTAGTTTACGCCCGGTGTGAATACATAATCATCACCTACTCTTAGGCTTACACTTTCTACTCTACGCATATATTCAAGGGGACAAGTGTCTGAAATTTCAGCATTTTCTCTTGAAACTACCTTAACGATAATTTGCTCGCCAAATGGCTGTAAGCATTCAAGAGTTGCGGTTAAGCTACCTTCCTCTGTTGGTGTAATTGTTACATAATCTGTTACATTTTTGCCTGTTGCCCATTCGCTTTCAGGATTAGCAAATGATACAATCCAGTCAACAGCGATTTTTGTAGCATATGATGGTTCAACAGAAGCTACAAGAGTGATGCCCTCGTTTGCTGTTTCCGAAAGTGCGGTAGGTGTTGCAAATACCATGCCTGAACGTGCCATCTTATATGCAGTTCTTGATACCATTGGTGTACCATCCATAGTTGCTACATCTGGAATATTATCAAGAGGCTGTGGCTCTTTTTCTGTGTTACCGGTATTATCACCTGTATTTGTGGATGAATTATCTGTGTTTTCGTTCTCAGGTGAACAGCTTGTTACAAAAATGCAGGTAAACACCATAAGAACACATAAAATAAGTGCAAAAATTCTTTTCATTTTTTATCCTCCTAAAAGTAAAATTTAATATTTTGAAATAAAAACTGCGACCTATGCTCACAATATAGGGAACACAGGTCGCAGAGCTACTTAATTATTGCTTATCTAAGCAACATACCAAGAAGTCTTTTGTCTGAGTCACGGAAAGGCTTAATCTTACACTCGTAGATTTCACCGTTTTCGTCAGCAGAGCATACTGCGTATGAGTTACCCTTTACAACGTTACCCTTTTCGTCCTTGATTTCATATGGCTTAAGCACAAGCTCACATGCCATTTCCTTATCAAATACGATATCGAGAACTACATAACCGCCATTGTCAGGTGGTACTACTGCAACTCTTACATCCTTTCCTCTTACTACTCCCTTAATGAAGTATGTAAAATATGACTTGCCATTCTTTTCGTATGGCTCTCTTTCAACAAAAATTGTCTTTTCCATAATTCTTATTCCTCCTTATAATTACTTTGATTTCTTCTGAACAGTTTGTGAATACTCACGAGCCTGTTCCTTTGTCATTTTAAGCTCATTGATTGCTTTCTTGTACTTGAAAAGACCTGCGTGGTCGCCTTGGCATTGGAGATATCCGGAACGGATGCCTGCCTCATAGTCGGTAAGCTCCTTACCCTTCTTTTGTCCCCACTTGTGTACCTTAAGCTTTCTTTCCTCTGCGTAGCCCGCAGCTCTTTTACGAGGAACAGCCCAGCGTCTTTGATTGTACTTGTTATCTGTTTTTGGTTCATTAGCCTTAGCCATTTTAATAATTTCCTTTCGATTTTAAAAATTTCTTTGTTGTCGCTTCATCAGCTGTATTCAATTTTCATTTTTGTAATCGGAGCGTATTTTAAACATTTTGTTTGTGCGATCTGTTTTGGTCGGTGGCCACCGTTATCTACCTCGTAGAACCGCAACATACAATCGGTTTTTCTTGCTCTCTTTGTGATTACGATAACAGTATATCGCCTTTGAACACCAAAAAACAGAAACTGATGTGGTCCATTTTTCCGTGTTGTATATGAACTTTTCAAGGTGAAATATATGCTATTCCTTAATAGGTGTACAGAGGTGGTACGACTGTCGTTTTCTATTCTTGCTTTACTAAAAATGAACGAAAAAAGGGTGCGATTATTTTTCTAATCACACCCCGATTTTTAATCTACATATTTTCTTGTATATGTGGATGATGGCAACCTTTTCCCATCCAAATTGTACCTTTTACTAAAAATACAACTGTATTCAAAATCCCTACGAGCCGTCCTTAAATAATATGTATCATTACTAATAAGGTAGGCTTCGTTGCTATTTGATGTTACTATCGTTACCTGTTGCTTTACAATATAGTGCTTAGTTCTATATACATTATTTGCATTTACCATAAAGTCAGGGATATATTTTTGTTTCATTTAAGCCACCTCACTTTTGTTAAGCTGCTCATAGAAAAACTGCACAAGCATTGCATTTCTTTTGCAAACATAATTGATTGAGAATTTCATAATTTCAGCCGCCTTTTCCATTGTGTTATTGCCGGCATACATAATAATGTACAATTCATAAAGCCTTACATTTGCCTTGCAAACCATTGAATTGTATTTTTGCACCTTTTCAACGATTTCTGCGTTTTCCTCAAATACTGAGGTATTACCATAATACCTTCTGATTTCCTTTAAATCCTTCTTTATTTCTTTAATCGTAATCATTTCCTATTTCTCCTCGTTATTAAAATAATTGATAAGATATTTCATAAGTCTGCGATGATGCTTTGTTACATAATCCTTTGAATATGCCATTTCCTTAGC
>JAFWWX010000150.1 GCA_017517985.1 Clostridia bacterium
AGCTGCGTCATTCCTTTTGCCGGTAAATACTGAGCCTGAACAGGAATAATAACGCTGTCTGCCGCAGATAGAGCATTGATTGTTACCATTCCGAGAGAAGGCATACAATCTATAAGGATATAGTCGTATTTGTCCTTCACTTCGCTGAGATAATTTCTCAATGCCGTTTCTCTGCTCATTGCGTTGACAAGGTTAAACTCCATTGCTGAAAGCTCAAGGTTTGCCGGAACAAGGTCAACACCTTCGTCGTGGTGCAGAATACCGACCGTAGGGTCATTCATCGTTTCATTTATTACATCTGTGAGTTTCGTTGCAAGCGTGATACCCAAGTTGTCCGTATCCTGCCAACCGAGACAAGTGGTTAAGTCGCCCTGCGGGTCTGCGTCAATGAGCAATACTTTCTTTCCCTGCATTGCAAGACCGACGCCGAGGTTTACCGTAGTGGTCGTCTTTCCAACTCCGCCTTTTTGATTGCATATCGCAATCGTTTTGCAGTTCGACACTTTGTGCGTCCTCCTTTCGTAAAATTCATAGCCATCGCAGTATGGCTATGTACTTGACCGGCTCATTTCCTAACCGGTCGGGCAATATTTGTTCTCAACACCCCTTGCCGAGCAAAAAGCTCACGGGAAGTCACTAAGGAACAGACTGCTAATCTGTATCATAGGAATTTCACCTCTGCCGGGTACTCCGCCAGCTCCGTAGAGAAGTATCATTATCCTTCTGACTGTCATCGCCGTAACAGGTGCAACCTGTTACTTATACCGGGAGTTCTCGCTGTTCTGCAATGCAGAAGTCACGGCGTACCCGATAATGTGGCTAAAATCATCAGACTTAAAGTCTTAGTGAATGATTTATTCAGTTGTCAAAATACAAGTGAAAGGCTTCCGTTTTCTTGGTTCGGAATTAACCCTTTCACTTGTTTGAACTGGGAGAAGAAAAAATGGGGGTGTTTTTTCAAAATTTCTTGAAAAAATTTTTCTACAACAAAAAAGCCGCCTATCTTCCTCTTAATTGAGGTCAATAGACGGCTCTTGGTCATATATATTAGATGTATTTGACTTTGATTTTCTTTTTCTTAGTTGAAATTACTTTGCAAAGCAGTTCATCGACTGCATCAGTGTATCTGCCTTCTGCTATCAACTTATTTTTAAGATTAATTAGATATACAACAACCCGTTTGAGTTCTTCATTACTTAAATATATATGATATTTTTCTTTTCTCATAGCATTCACCTCGCAAACTTGATTTCGCATTTATATTACAATGAGTTATTAGAAATCGCCAATATGCGAAAAAGGCTACCACCTCGAAAAGAGGCGGTAGCCTTAAAAAATATGCAAAATTCATTTTTACTTGCAAACCGATAGGGACTATTTCATCTGTTGCAAAACCTTTTTTTCAGCTAACGTGTTGCAAAAGTGTTGCAAAAGCAATTTTGCAAAAAGTGGCAAGTCCAAAAAACCGCACAAACACTGGGTTTTTCGGCTATTGCAAGCCAAGGGGAACTACTCCCACTCTATAAGACCGTTTATCGAGAATATAGATACAGTAAATGAACTATACAACAAACCGGTTCGGTTATTAGTAGATAAAGATAACCTATACATTGCAACAATAGCATAAGTAAAGACCGTCAGATCTCATTCGAGACTTGACGGTCTTATATTTTTTTACTGTATTTAAGAAAATCGTTTTGGTGTTCCTGTTTGCGAAGTTGATAGCCCTGTGCAATCAGCGTATCCACTTTCAGAGCAATCAGGTTTATGTCGGAACCCATTGCCCGTGCAATCTGCTGAATGTCATAGCCGTTTTCAATGTATTCCAAAATAGTGTCGTCCGGAAGCGAAGCCTGAGAAGCAAAGATATTTGCTTCATACTCCATTCGGTTCTCCCGCATTTCAAAGATATTGAACTCTTTGAACCCGCCGACAGCAACCGCTTCTTTCCTGTGGAGAACATCGTGTCCGATTTCGTGCCATAGCACTATCTGTTCCACGACCGGGTGCATACCGTTTTTAAGGAAAACAAAGCGGTTCTTTAGAATGACCTTGTATGCTCCACGCTGCTTTTCAAAATCCCGGTAGATGATATTGATACCAAGCTCTTTTGCGACCTTGTATGGGTCACGAGTGCCGCAGCGGTCAATGAGCTTGTTGACGATTTTCACAATCTCAGCCGTAGTGTAATACCCCAATCCGGCTCACCTCCCATATTATAGTATATCGGATATTTACCCTATAATAAATTATAAACTATTATGTGTCCCATATATTGGACTTAGTTCACTTCGAGGATTACTCGTCTTTGCGGTATTTCTTCGGGGTGTATTTTTTATTGTTCTTCTTGGCGATGAGATATGCTTCCTGAATAGCGTCAACCATTTCACGCATATCCTCGTCAGCCATTTCGCCGCCGGCAAACAGACCGGTTACTTCTGCAAGCAACTCCTGAGCCTGCCTTGCCCCTCTGCGACCGTACTTATCCTCTACATCGGCGATGAAAGCGTCATCCTCAGACAGCAGATAATTCACATTTACATTTAATGCTTCTGCCAGCTTCTTGTATCTTTCCGTTCCTCTCGGACGGGATTTATCATTTTCATAAGAACAAATTACACGTCGGGTTACGCCTATTTTTTCAGCCAATTCATCCTGATTAAGACCGAGTTTAGTCCTCTCTGCTTTGACTTTTTCACCGAATGTCATCTTTGATTTCACTCCTTAAAAGAATATTTACAGTTTAACTTCTCATTTACTCTTGACAAGTACACTTAAACTGCGTATAATAAGAAACAGGAAGTTGAACTACTCATAGTTTACACTAAACTTCCCAAAATGTCAAGGGGGTTCAAAAAATGTTACGAAGCATACTTCATTGTGATATGAACAACTTCTATGCCAGCGTCGAATGTATGCTCGACCCCGCATTAAAGAAATATCCGATTGCTGTCTGCGGCTCTGTTGAGGAACGACACGGTATCGTGCTTGCTAAGAACTACAAAGCAAAGGCTTTTGATGTGAAAACCGGGGACGCAGTATGGCAGGCTAAACAGAAGTGCAAGGACTTGGTTGTAGTACCGCCCCATTATGAGGAGTATATCAAATACTCAAAGCTTGCGAGAAGCGTTTATGAGCGATATACCGACCAAGTTGAACCGTATGGTATGGACGAATGTTGGCTGGATATTAGCGGGACAGAGAGCCTTTTCGGTTCGCCGGAAAAGGTGGCAAATGAAATTCGTGAAACAATGAAGTTTGAACTCGGCTTGACGATTTCTGTGGGTGTTTCCTTTAATAAGATATTTGCGAAGCTCGGCTCGGATATGAAGAAACCGGATGCAGTAACCGTAATACCAAAGGACACATTCAAAGAAAAGATTTGGGGACTTCCTGCCGCTGACCTGCTCGGTGTAGGACGGGCAACCCAGCGAGTGCTTGACAGCTATTGTATTCGTACCATCGGGGATTTAGCGAATACCGACCCTGATTTCTTACGCAGAAGATTAGGAAAGAACGGAGTAGTTTTATGGAACTATGCCAACGGCAACGACCTTTCCCTTGTTGCCAAGAAAGACTTCGTTTCCCCTATAAAAAGCGTAGGACACGGTATAACAACAGTAGCAGACTTAGAGAAACCGGAGCAGGTGTGGCCCGTGTTTCTCGAATTAACCCAAGACATCGGACACAAGCTCCGTGTTCACGGACTGAGTGCAGAAGGTGTCGCAATACATATTAGAGACAACACGCTCAATACAAGGCAATGGCAGACGAAGATTGCACTTCCTACACAGTCTCCGATGATTATTGCAAAGACCGCTTTTCAGTTGTTTGAAAAAAGATATGGGTGGAACAACCCTATCCGTTCTGTGACGGTACAAGCCATAAAT
>JAFWWX010000151.1 GCA_017517985.1 Clostridia bacterium
TCAAATACAGCAAGACACGCAGCTGAATTCTGGATGATTGAGCCGGAAGTTGCATTTGCAGACCTTAAAGACAATATGGCACTTTCCGAGGCTATGGTAAAGTATGTAATCAGATATGTACTTGAAGAATGTGCACAGGAAATAGAGTTCTTTAATAAATTTGTCGATACCGGTCTTGTTGAAAGACTTAACAATCTTGTTAACGCAGATTTTGGTCATGTAACATATACTGAAGCAATTGATCTTCTTATAAAAAGTGGAAATCAGTTTGAATATCCCGTTAGCTGGGGTATTGATCTTCAGACAGAACATGAAAGATATCTTACAGAAAAGATTTTCGGAAAGCCCGTGTTTGTTACAGACTATCCTAAGGAAATCAAGGCATTCTATATGAGAATGAACGATGATAATAAGACAGTTGCTGCTATGGATATGCTTGTTCCTGGTGTTGGTGAGCTTATCGGCGGTTCTCAGAGAGAAGAAAGACTCGAGCTTCTTGAATCGAGAATGGCAGAGCTTGGTCTTGAAACAAAGGATTACTGGTGGTATCTTGAACTTCGTAAATTCGGTGGCACAAAGCATTCAGGCTACGGTCTCGGCTTTGAAAGACTTATTATGTATCTCACAGGTATTTCCAACATTCGTGATGTAATTCCTTTCCCCAGAACAGTGTCCAACGCTGAATTCTGATATAAAACATTATTCAATAATACAAAGGAGCGTTTAACTGTTGAATTATTTGTCCGCATCCAAAGAACAGCTATTGAAGGAGCTTGATGCTCTTCAATATGAATATAATAAAATAAAAGAAAAAAACTATAAACTTGATATGTCAAGAGGGAAACCCGGTTCTGAACAGCTTGATATAAGCAATGAACTACTTACTGTACTTTCAAATGATAGCGATTGTTATACGGCAAACGGAACAGATTGCAGAAACTATGGCTTGTTAGACGGTATCCCGGAAGCTAAGGATCTATTTGCACAGATATTTGATGTAACTGCTGACAAGGTAATTGTTTGCGGAAACTCAAGCCTTAATATAATGTATGATACCATTGTCAGAGCGATGATCTATGGTGTGCCCGGAGGGGAAACTCCCTGGGGAAAACAGGGAAAAATAAAATTTCTTTGTCCTTGTCCTGGATATGACAGACATTTCGGTATTTGTGAGTCTTTGGGCATTGAAATGATAAATGTTGATATGACACCAGCAGGTCCCGATATGGATACAGTTGAAAAACTGGTCAGTGAAGATTCTACAATCAAAGGTATCTGGTGTGTACCAAAATATTCAAATCCTCAGGGGATAACATATTCAGATGAAACAGTTAAGAGATTTGCAAATCTAAAACCCTTAGCGAAGGATTTCAGAATATTCTGGGATAATGCTTATATTGTACACAATTTGTCTGACGAAGGAGATAAACTTCTTAATATTATAGATGAGTGTGAAAAAGCAGGAAATCCCGATATGGTGTATGAATTTACATCAACATCAAAGATTTCATTTCCAGGAGCAGGGGTTGCGGCAATCGCTTCTTCTGTTACAAATATAGAGCATATTAAAAAGATAATGTCTGTTCAGACAATCGGTCACGATAAGCTCAATATGCTTCGCCATGTTAAATATTTTAAAGATGCAAACGGTGTCTGTGAGTATATGAAACGACACGCAGAAATACTGAGACCGAAGTTTAATATTGTTCTTGATTATTTTAACAAAGAACTTTCCGATACCGGTGTTGCTGAGTGGTTATCTCCAAGAGGTGGTTATTTTATAAGTCTTGATGTACTTGGCGGATGCGCAAAAAGAGTTGTTCAGCTGTGTAAAGAAGCGGGCATTGTTCTTACTTCTGCCGGAGCTACTTTCCCTTATCAAAAAGATCCTAAAGACAGCAATATAAGGGTTGCACCGACATATCCTTCATGCAGTGACCTTGAGGAGGCAGTTCAGGTCCTTTGTACCTGCGTAAAACTTGCCTGTGTTGAAAAATTAGTTAACATTAAATAATTAGTAAAAAGGGTATGTTTTCAGACATACTCTTTTCATATATGCTTTTTGGTAATAACTAATGTTTAACATTGTAAAATAACCTGCAATATTCAAAAAAATATGTTGACTTTTCAGAATAAAAAGTATATAATAAAATTTGTGGCAGTCTATGGGGAAACTTCATAGACAAATGCAAAAGAAAGGATGATAACAAAATGAAAAAAAGTATCAGCAAAATTATACTTGTACTTGTATGTATAGTTTTTGTAGCTTCAGTTGCGCTTCTTGGTTACAAGCCTATGAACATTACAGGTATTGTTGATGGTGGTATCAAGAGAGGTCTTGACCTTGTTGGAGGAACCTCAATTGTATACGGAATTAAAGGTGACAGCGCGGAAAACGCAACTACATACTCTGATGAAGAAATAGAAGAAGTAGTTTCAATGCTCCGTAACAGAGTTGACAGAAGAGGCTATACGGAAGCGGTTGTTGCAAGATACAGCAATAATATGATTCTTGTTGAGATACCTGATATTGATGATCCGGAAAAAGCTGTTCAGGCAATTGGTTCAACAGCAAAGCTTTCCTTTGTTGACTCTAATAACAAGGAGGTTTTGACCGGAGATGATGTTGTCAGAGCAGATGCCGTTTTCGGAGACTATGACGGAAATGGTGTTTCTGAATGGTTTATTTCTCTTGAATTTAACAGTGATGCTCGTGATGCATTTGCAAATACAACAGAGGAGATGTCAAAACTCTCTGCAGAAGGTAAAAACTACATTCAGATAAAGCTTGATGCAGATTTAATTTCACAGCCTCTTGTTAATGAAAAAATTGATAGCACAGAGTGCGTAATTAATGGTACCTTTACAAAGGAAGACGCAGAGGAGATTGCAGCACTTATTTCTGCCGGTAGACTTCCTTTTGAACTTGAAGTTGAGGAGCTTCGTGCAGTTGGTCCGACACTTGGCGACAACGCGCTTGAAACTTCTCTTATTGCAGGTGCAATCGGTATAATTCTTGTAATGCTCTTTATGATTATTATATACAGAATCCCAGGTCTTGTATCCTCAATATCTCTTATTGCATATGTTGCTCTTGTTTCCCTTGTTCTTGTAATGGGTGGCGTTAACCTTACACTTCCCGGTATTGCAGGTATTATTCTGACAATTGGTATGGCGGTTGACGCAAATGTTGTAATTTATGAAAGAATTAAGGAAGAGCTTGCGCTTGGAAAGTCAATAAAGGCGGGTGCAAAATCCGGTTTTGGTCGTGCAATCTGGGCTGTTATTGACTCAAATATTACAACACTTATCGCAGCAGCAGTGCTTATCTGGAAGGGTACGGGTACTGTAATGGGATTTGGTATCACACTTGGAATTGGTGTTATTGTATCTATGTTTACAGCAGTTCTCCTTTCAAGATTCCTTCTCAATGCATTTATTGATATGGGAATATCCAACCCTGCACTTTTGGGTGCTAAAAAGAGAAAAGCAATTAAGAATGAAATTGGCGGAGGTGACAGATAATGAATAATTTCAGCTATACAAAGAATAAAAAATTATTTTTCCTGTTTACCGCAGTATGTATTATTCTCGGTGTTATCTGTATTATGGCAAGAGGTGTTAACTGGGACGTTGATTTTAAGGGTGGTACAGAACTCAACATCAAGGTTACAACAGAGGATAAAGCAAACCTGTTTGATAATGTTGAGAAAATTACAAAGGAAATTGTCGGCAATGATTTTTCATCTGTAACTTCTGTATCTGACAGCACTGGTGATTCTCTCCTTGTTAAGTGTAACGAAATTGATACTGAAAAACGTGAAGAAGTATTGAATAAAATTTCAGAAAAGTATGGTGCAGAAAATGTAGTACTTCTTTCCACCAATAGTGTATCCGGCGCTATTTCCGACAGCCTTCGTAAGTCCGCTGTTGTTGCAATATCCGTTGCAGTAGTTCTTATGCTTCTTTATATTGCAATAAGATTTAAGCCTCTTTCTGCAATTGCGGCTGTTATTTGCCTTATTCACGATATATTCTTCGTGTTTGTTGCATACTCGCTTCTTCAGATTCCGGTAAACTCTAACATTATTGCTGTTGCACTCACAATCCTCGGTTATTCTATCAATGCAACAATTGTTATTTTTGACAGAATTCGTGAAAACAACAAGGTTATGGGTTCAGGTGTAAGTTTTGAAGACAAAGCTAATGTAAGTGTTAAACAAACTTTGAGACGTTCTATTTTTACAACAATTACTACACTTCTCACAATTGGTATGGTTTATATTCTTGGTGTAACATCCATTAAGAACTTTGCACTTCCTCTTATAATTGGTATTGTTGCAGGTCTTTATTCATCCGTTTGTCTTTCCGGAAATCTCTGGGTTGTATTTGACAAGGCATTTGGAAAGAAAAAATAAGTTTTACATTATATTGAAAATTCACCCCGAAAGCAGTTTGCTTTTGGGGTGATACTTTTATGTATATAAATGATACCCCGAAGCATTAATATGCTCCGAGGTATTCATTGAATAACGGAAAAATAGGTTTTGCCTTTAATGTCATTAAATTTTCTGTGATTGGATGAATAAAAGAAATTTCTCCACAATGGAGATATAATGTTTCTCCAGGAATTTCCGTTCCGTACATATAGTCATACAGAAGTGGACAACCAATGTGAGAGAAATGAACTCTTATCTGGTGAGTTCTTCCGGTCAAAAGATTAATGTGAACTAGAGCATTTGTGTCTTTTGTAGCAATAACAGTATATTTTGTAATTGCCGGTTGACCGTCACTTCTGACTTCGCGTTTTAGAATACTTCCGTCAACTCTGCCGATGGGAGCGCTTATTGTTCCGGAAGAAGGGGACGGTATGCCTTGTGTTATTGCATAGTAGGTTTTATTAAAATTGCCTTTTTGCATTTGCTCTGAAAGTAATGATGCTGTTCTTGAATCTTTTGCGACAAGAACAATTCCGGTTGTATCTCTGTCAAGTCTTGTAACAGGTCTGTAAACAAAGCCTGTGTTTCTGTAATAATACATACAGGCGTTACCGAGCGTATTATCTCTGTTGCCTGCACTTGGATGTGTAGGCATGTCTTTAGGTTTATTTACAGCAAGAAGAAATTTATCCTCATAAATAATATCCAGAGGAATGTTGACAGGTTCAATGGAAGAACTGTTCTCCTTCGGAAATTCAATAGACAAAACATCACCAACATTTACTCTTACAAAAACATTTACAGTTTTGTCATTAAGTTTTATTCCTCCGGATTTTTTTAATTTTGTAAGTAGTCCAGACGAGATTTTTATTTCATATTTGATAATATCTCGTACGAATCTTGCATCATTTTCTTTATCTACTTTGTAAATAATATCTGCCATTACGGAAGTTTTTTACCTGCAGCCTTGTAAAGCTCGTACCATTCATCGTGGGTAATAACAACATCAGATGCATGACATACCTCTTTTATTCTAGAAGGTGTTGTTGTGCCTATTACAGGTTGCATTATAGCAGGGTGTCTGAGAAGCCATGTAATCGCCATACCTGTTGATGTAACACCGTATTTTGCTGCGACTTCATTAAGTTTATTGTTAAGTTCCTTATAATTTTCATTATCTATGAATGAGCCTTCCATAAAGCCGTACTGGAAAGGCGACCAGGGCTGAATTGTAATATCTTTAAGACGACAGTATTCCAGAAGTCCGTTGTCACGGCTTGCTGAAAAATCGTTTGTCATATTGACATTGAAGCTGAAGTCTATCATAGGGCATTCCACGATACTAAGCTGAAGTTGATTGATAACAAGCGGAATGTCACAAAGATATTTCATTAAAAGTTCCATTTGAAGCGGGTGTTGATTTGAAACATCAAAGTTTATAACCTTCCCCTCGTCTTTTAGTTTGCGGAATGCTCTTGCAACTTCGTACGGCTCAAAAAGTGTATCGGGTCTATGAAGGAGCAAATAGTCAATGTGGTCAGTATGAAGTCTTTCAAGAGAGCTTTCAACAGAGCTAATAATATGATCAAAGGTAAAGTCAAAGGAAATACCGGGCTTTATACCACATTTTGTCTGAATATAAATTTTATCTCTGAATCCTGGATTGGTGCTTAGAAATTTTCCGAAGTTTTCTTCGCATCTGCCTGCGTCATATATGTCAGCGTGGTCAAAAAAGTTAATGCCGTTTTCAAAGGCTGTGTTTACGAACTCGTCAACCTCATTTTTCAGATTTTCTACCTATTCTCATACAGCCCTGTATTATTCTTGATACATTGTTATTTCCAAGTTTAAAATATTGCATATGTTAAACCTCCTTTTTTTATATTTTAACATAAAAATTTTTTCTTATCAAGTATTATTTTTAATTTTGGGGTATAATTTTATATGTAATTGACTTGAAGAAAAAAATATGATATAATCATTGTAAATTTAAGTAATATGAGGTGTTATTGTGTCAAAAATATATACATCGGTAGAACAACTTATAGGTAAAACGCCGTTGATGGAATTATGTAATATTGAGAATAAGTATAAAATAAATGCACATATACTTGCAAAACTCGAATATTTTAATCCTGCCGGAAGTGTGAAGGATAGAGTTGCAAGACAGATGATAAAAGATGCCGAGCAATCAGGAGTGCTGGAATCCGGAGGATGTATAATTGAACCAACAAGCGGCAATACAGGTATAGGAATAGCTTCAATAAGCTCCTCAAAGGGATATAAAGCAATTATTGTAATGCCGGATACAATGTCAGTTGAAAGAATAAATACAATAAAAGCATATGGTGCTGATGTTGTCCTTACACCCGGAAGTAAAGGAATGTCCGGAGCAATTGAAAAAGCTGAGGAATTAAAAAGAAACATCCCTAACAGTATTATTGCAGGTCAGTTTGTAAATCCGTCAAACCCAAAGGCACACATTCTTACAACTGCACCCGAAATATGGGAGGATACTGACGGTAAAGTCGATATTCTTGTTGCAGGTGTAGGAACAGGTGGAACTATAACCGGGGTTGGCGAATTTCTTAAGAAGAAAAATCCAGATATAAAAATTGTTGCAGTCGAGCCTGAAAAGAGTAAACTTCTATCAGGTGATAAAGCAGGTCCTCACGGATTGCAGGGAATAGGTGCAAACTTTATACCGGACGTATTAAATACCGCAATCTACGATGAAATTTTCCCGGTATCTGAAGATGATGCATTCAGACTCGCAAGAGAACTTGGAAAACTTGAGGGAATTCTTGTTGGTATATCATCTGGTGCTGCGCTATTTGCTGCTGTTGAGATTGCAAAAAGAAAAGAAAACATAGAAAAAAATATTGTTGTAATTCTTCCGGATACAGGCGAAAGATACCTATCTACAACTCTTTTTTCTGAATAATTCGTATAAAAACATTGATAATTATTTAAATATTCGTTTATTTTGACAAATATGCACATTTTGTGTATAAATATTCTTGATATCTATTGACATTTCTATTCTTTTAGTGTATAATATGCATAATGGTTATCGTTTAATGTATATTTATGCAACGAAAGGATTTGAAATGTCAAAAATTTTTATAGACGGAAGTGTAGGAACAACAGGTCTCAAAATTTATGAGAGATTAAGCGGTCGAAAAGACCTTGATATAATAACATTACCTGAAAATCTAAGAAAAGATAAAGAAGCAAGAAGGGAAGCAATAAACAAATCCGATATAGTTTTTCTGTGTTTGCCGGATGATGCAGCAAAGGAATCAGTTACTCTTTGTGAAAACAATAATACTGTAATAATTGATACATCAACAGCACACAGAACAAATCCACATTGGTGCTATGGTTTTCCTGAACTGCCGGGATTCAGAGAAAAAATAACTTATTCAAAAAGGATTGCAAATCCGGGATGTCATGCAAGCGGTTTTATTGCTCTAGTTGCACCTCTTGTTTTTGCCGGATTGTTAGATGAAGATATAGCCGTAAGCTGTTTTTCACTTACCGGATATTCCGGTGGTGGTAAAAAGATGATTTCTGAATATGAATCTGAAGAACGAAATATTCTGCTTGATTCACCAAGGCAGTACGGTCTTTCACAGGTCCATAAACATTTGCCGGAAATGAAAAATATATGTTGTCTTAATAAAAGTCCTTTGTTTTGCCCTATTGTTGCAAATTACTATAGCGGTATGGAGGTTACCATTCCTCTGTTTATGGCTGATGTAAAGGGTACAATTGAAGATATAAAAAATATATATAAAAACATATATAATGGAAAACTTATTCATTTTGATGAAACTTGTGATGAAGATGGCTTTATGTCTGCAAATGCTTTTTCCGGTCGCGACGATATGCAGATAACCGTACACGGAAATAGCGACAGAATAATACTCACATCACGTTTTGATAATCTTGGAAAAGGTGCAAGCGGTGCAGCAATTCAGAATATGAATATAGCTCTTGGTGTTGATGAAACAAAGGGGCTTGTATATTAAAATTTGTAGAATGGAAGGAAAATAGATACTATGAATATAATACAGGGCGGGGTTTGCGCCGCAAAGGGATTTTATGCCAACGGAATACACTGCGGTATAAGAATGAACAGAACAAAGCGCGACCTTTCTTTGATATACAGCGAAATACCTGCAAGTGCAGCTGCGGTATATACAACAAATCTTGTAAAAGGTGCTCCTCTGATTGTTACAAAAAATAATATATCTGACGGCAAGGCACAAGCAATAATATGTAATAGTGGAAATGCAAATACCTGTAATTCAGACGGGATTGAAATTGCTGAAAAAATGTGTCTTGCACTTTCTAATACTCTTAAAATAAACACGAAAGATGTAGTGGTTGCTTCAACAGGTGTTATTGGTCAGCCTCTTGATATTGCACCAATTTCCGCAGGTATTCCGCAACTTGCAGCCGGACTTTCAAAAGACGGAAGCGATTCTGCTGCAGAAGGAATAATGACAACAGATACTGTAAAAAAGGAAATTGCAATTGAATTTGAAGTTGGCGGAAAAAAATGTAGTATTGGCGGTATAGCCAAGGGAAGCGGTATGATTCATCCCAACATGGCTACGATGCTTGTGTTTATAACAACAGATTGCGCCATAAGTGCTGAAATGCTTTCAAAAGCATTGAAAAGCGATGTGAAAAATACTTTTAATATGGTAAGTGTAGATGGTGATACATCAACAAATGATATGGTAACTGTGCTTGCCAACGGTATGGCAGATAATCCGGAAATTACATCAGAGGGCGAAGATTTTGATATATTTATGAAGGCACTTAACACTGTTACGGTTTTCCTTTGCAGAATGATTGCTGGTGATGGTGAGGGGGCAACAAAGCTTCTTGAATGTAAGGTCAGCGGTGCGAAGGACGAGGAAACAGCAAAAATCATTTCAAAGAGCGTGATATGTTCAAGCCTTCTTAAAGCGGCAATGTTTGGTGCGGATGCAAACTGGGGCAGAGTTCTTTGTGCTATCGGTTATAGTGGTGCGGATGTAGATGTTAACTCTGTGGATGTTTCATTCAAATCGTGTAAGGGTGTGATTGTTGTTTGCAAAAATGGCTCAGGGATAGATTTTTCTGAAGAACTTGCAAAGGAAATTCTTCTTGCAAAGGAAATAGAAATAATAATCTGTGTCGGAAATGGTGCCGGCAGCGCTACTGCTTGGGGATGTGATCTTACATATGATTATGTAAAAATCAACGGAGATTACAGAACATAATAAATATCCGGAGGAAATAAATCAATGAACACATTTTTTTCTAATTCGGAACGTGCAGAGGTACTAACTCAGGCGCTTCCGTATATAAAAAAGTATAATGGAAAAATAGTAGTAATTAAATATGGCGGAAATGCAATGATAAATGAACAGCTTAAAATGCAGGTTATGGAAGATATTGTTCTTTTGTGGCTTATCGGTGTAAAGGTTGTTCTTGTACACGGTGGTGGTCCGGAAATAAGCGATCTTATGGAAAAGCTCGGAAAAAAAGCTACATTTGTTGACGGACTCAGGGTTACAGACAAGGAAACCGTTGATATTGTTCAGATGGTACTTGCAGGAAAGGTAAATAAGACTCTTGTAAATCTTCTTGAAACAAAGGGCGGAAAAGCAATGGGAATATCCGGTATGGACGGAAGACTTATTGAAGCGGTTATGAAGGATGAAAGACTCGGTTTTGTGGGAAAAATTGTAAATGTAAATGCTGACCCTGTAAATGATTTACTGGAAAAGGGGTATATTCCGGTTATCTCAACGGTAGGGTGTGACAAGGATGGAAATGCATACAATATAAACGGTGATACTGCGGCAGCATATGTTGCAGGTGCACTCGGTGCAGAAAGACTTATTATGATGACGGACATTGCAGGTATACTTAAAGATAAAGATGACCCGTCAACGCTCATCCCTGAAATGACAGTGAAAGAGGCAGCAAAACTCAAACAAGACGGTATTATTTCAGGTGGAATGATTCCAAAGGTTGACTGTTGCGTTGAAGCAATAGGCAAGGGTGTTAAAAAAGTAATAATTATGGATGGCAGAGTACCGCATTCGATTCTTATGGAAATACTTACTGATGAGGGCGCCGGAACAATGGTTGTCGGAGAGTAAAAGCGGATGTTCTGCAATATGTCGAAAGGATAATAATAAATGAATTCTATTACAGAAACGGATAAAAAGTATATTGCCGGTACATATGCACGTTTTCCTGTTGAAGTTGTATCCGGAAAAGGCTCAATATTGATTGACAGTACTGGAAAAGAATATATTGATATGGGCACTGGGATTGGTGTTACTGCTTTTGGAATGTGTGATGAGGAATGGGTAAATGCTGTAACTGCTCAACTTACAAAACTTCAGCATACATCAAATCTTTATTATACAGAACCGTGTGCTGTACTTGCAAAAACACTTTGCGAAAGAACGGGTTTTAAAAAAGTGTTTTTTTCAAACTCCGGAGCTGAAGCAAATGAATGTGCAATAAAAGCCGCAAGAAAGTATGCATCGTTAAAAAAAGGTGCAGACTGCTATAAAATAATAACTCTCGAAAACAGTTTTCACGGACGAACATTAACAACCCTTTCTGCAACCGGACAGGAACATTATCACGAGCTTTTTCAGCCTCTCACTCCCGGTTTTATTCATACTCCTGCAAATGATATTGATAAGTTAAAAGAGCTTCTTTCAGAAAATACTATTGCCGCCATAATGATTGAGTGTATACAGGGCGAGGGTGGAGTAAATGTATTAACAGATGGGTATGTAAAAGCTGTTTCAGATATTTGCAAAAAAGAAGATATTATATTTATTGTCGATGAAGTACAGACAGGCAACGGCAGAACAGGGGAGCTTTATTCTTATATGAATTATGGTGTAATGCCGGATATTGTTACAACCGCAAAGGGAATTGGCGGAGGACTTCCCCTCGGTGTCTGTATGCTTGGTGAAAGGGTAGAGAGTATTTTTTCTTTTGGTGATCACGGCTCAACATTTGGCGGAAATCCCGTTTGCTGTGCCGGTGCTATAAATGTCATAGGAAGAATAACAGACGAGCTTCTTTGTGATGTTAAAAAGAAAAGCAAGTACATGTTTGATGAGTTAACAAATGCCAAAGGTGTAAAGAGTGTTTCCGGTATGGGTTTAATGATAGGTATTGAAACAGTAAAGCCTGCATCGGATATAGTAAAACAATGTATTGAAAAAGGCGTACTTTGTCTTACAGCAAAAAACAAGGTAAGACTTTTGCCTGCATTGAATATTCCATTTGATACACTCGAAACTGCAGTAGAAATAATAAAGGAAATATGTGCAGAATAAAAATCAAGCGGTCGAAATGACCGCTTTTTTAATTTTGTAATAGGATATGTGCAAATATTATTTGCTGGTAATGTAGACCATAAAACTGACAGATAACTTATCAACCGCATTAAAAAAACACCATAAAACCGACAAATGTTCAAAATGCCGGTGAATTCAGATTAGTTGCCACGCAGATTAAAAACATCGTCAGTGATGTCGATGTGCAGATTTCGAATGAAAGAGTCGAGATATATGGGGATCAAATAAATGATCTTGCGACAAAGCCTGCTAATACGGCTATTGAAGAATTTGATAGTGTGCCGGAAATTGATAATAGCAAAAATGTAAATTCAATTGGTACAGTGCAGAATAATGTTGACAATGCTCTTAAATTGGGATATAATAAAAACGAAAATTCGCAAAACACAAATTTTGCAGGTGAAAGTCCAACAGAACGAGCGGAGAGAATCGAAGCATACGCAGAAAGCCATGTAGAGGCTTTTTCGTATGAAATACGTGAACAATATGCTAGAGGAAAGAATTTTGTAACTCTTAAAATCTTAGGACATACAATACACTTTCAAAAGAAATCCGATGGCTCAATCACGGCTTATGTGGAAGGAGAACGAACACAACAAACAGGGTTTTTTATTCCTAATGAAGAAGTCGGAACATACGACTCTGTGGAAGAAGCTTATAGTGCAGTAGTTAGGTATCTTGCCAACGAAAAAGGAGTTTACGAAACTTATCCGAAAACATTTCACCAATACAATGACCTTTACAACGAACGACATCCGAGCGTTGACATTGTTGAAAACGGCGATTATACTTCGCCTGAGTACGAGACTGCTGAAACACGCAAGCCTATTGTAGCAACAGATTTCAAGGCAGACAAACAAAGAAGAGCCGATGCTGCAAAGGAATATGGACTATCTAATGACGAGGCATCAAGACTTTCAAATTATGTTGAAGGTTTATTGTGCTATAGACTGAACAAAAAGATGATAGCTGGAACGCTGACTGACGGCGAATTAAGGCTTGTCGATAGTATTCGCAACGCACTTCTTAAAATGCCTGAATATTCAGGGCGTACATACCGAAACTTACAATTCAAAAGTGAAAAAGAGTATAACGGCTTTCTGTCTGAGTACACCGAAGGTACTATTGTAGAACTAAAGGCGTTTACATCTACTTCTAAATTACCAAACGGATATACAAAATTTGGTAACGGGGTTGTACATTTAGTTATAGACGGTGTTTCGGGAAGAGATGTTGCAGATACTTTCGGGCTGCCTCGTCAGCAGGAAGTGATATATCTGCCAGATACTCTTATTGAAATAAAAAAAATAACGATTGCAAATGACGGCAATCCCTTGATTTTTGTGCAGGAGGTAAAAAGAGATGAGCTTATTCGAGAAAAAGCTGAAAGAAGTACTGTCAATAACAGACCCGAGACAGGCGGCTATCAAGGCGGCAACAATCAAAGAGTTGGATTTGTTGGAAATAGAAAAAATCGTTCTGGCGTATCAGGAGAAGTACGGAGTGGAATCGGAAGAAATGTTCTTTTATCCGAACGGGGAAAGAGTGCTGACAGCGGAAATGTTTTGGGAGAACACGGAGGAATAAAACCTGACAAACGGGTGGAACCACGTGAAAACTCTTCTGAAATGATTGAAAACTCAGTTAAAAAAACATTAAAACCGGAAATTGTTGAAAATGCTGAGCTTACAGGTATGTTGCAAGATAAATTCGGCAACGATATGATTAACGGTCTTGCTACGGAAATTATGTCGACATTTAAGAAAAACGGCAGCATCGGAGAGTTTGAAGCATTATTTACTGACGGCGGGCAGGAAATTTATAATGTATTAAATAATAGTTCTCAATTTGAAATTAGTTATTCAACATCAGAAAGCGAGGATTACGCAAATGAGCAATCAGGAAACAATTTATTATCTGGAAGCAGCAAACGGGGAAATGATGCGAGTACCGGAAAGCAAGCTGAAAGAATTTCAAGCTTTAAACAGAAGATTAAAGGAAAATCAGAAGCAGAACGCCAAAGCACAGCAAAGGAGCTTCTTGCAAAAGGGCAAACCGAAAAAGAAGTAATTGATGTAACTCAGTCGGATAAAAAGGGTAAAGTACTTGTTAATCTTGTCAACACCGACGCACACAATGATGATATGCTTTCTATTGTGGAAGCCTATACAGATAAAGGTATTGATGTGAGGTTTTATTTAGGCCACGGCAAGGTTGCCTTTGACGGTGCTGATGACTTTCTTGTTAACGCATTTAAAGTCGGTAGCTCAAAAATGTATATCCGCTATGACGGTAAGTTTTCTCCACAAACTTATGGACTACACGAAGATGTTCACATAGAGTGGAATAGCGAAGAAATGACAGCCGCAAAAGATTACGTTTTGAATAGTCTTTCAGATAAAGAAAAGGAAAATATCCTTGCTTCGGAACGCTACAAAAACTACTCTGAAATATACGACGATGACAAAGAGGCTGTATGGCAGGAGTTTATTGCCGATGTATTTTCGGGAATGAGCAGTTACACAGAGAATTATATCGACGTTGTCGCTGATTACTGGTATGGCGGTGAAGCGCCAATTTTACGCCATTTTCCCGTGGGAA
>JAFWWX010000152.1 GCA_017517985.1 Clostridia bacterium
ATGACCGTATAAGTTTTTATTTTGATGACTTTGCAAGAGAGTTTAACTATCAGTGGCAGGCAGGATTTAATGGCAGAAGCAGTGGATATATAGTTCTTTATAAAGGATATGTGAAGAAAAACGGATATAAATCAATTCGTTCCGAACCGCCTTTTGAGTATGGAATATATCCAGGACGTTCTGTTGATATGGGAGAAGATTTTTCTGAATGGGATATTTATACTCTTCGGGAAAGAGTTTTGTTGGTATCACGCTTCGATAAAATGTGTGACAGCATTTTAAAGGAAGTAAAGAATATAATCGAAAACTTCCAAATTGAAGAAGAAACTGTTTATGTACCTAAGAAAGTAAAAATGCTGAGGGAGGCTTCATAATATGAAGATTAAGAATCAAGAATTGCGAAAACAGTTTATAGATGTGTTTCATAGCCTTACGCAAAGATATAACAGTCATCAGGTCTGGAGCGACTTTGTTATAATGTCTGCTTGTACAATATCTAATGCCTGTGATTTGCGTTTTTATAAAGAGCGTGAAGAAATGTATATGGACACTGTTAAACGGTATAAAAAAGAAGAATTGGATTCTTTTTGCGAAATGTTGTCTTTGCTGATTATGGCACTAACCGAAGAACCGTGTCAGGATTTTTTAGGTGAGATATATTGCAATTTACGCCTTGCAAACGGTCAGAGGGGACAGGTATTCACACCGTATCATGTTGCCGAAATGATGGCAAGGATGATGGTATCAGGTAAAATCAACGATATAACTGAAAAAGGAAACATAGCAGATCCATGCTGCGGCGGTGGTTGTATGTTAATTGCCTATGCCAATGTATTGAAAAGCGAAGGAATAAACTATCAGCAGAAAATTCTGTTTGTAGGTCAGGATATTGATATGATAGCGGGGCTTATGTGTTATATTCAACTTTCTTTGCTCGGTTGCCGCTGTATTATAAAGATAGGCGACTCGTTATCTGATCCATTTCTGGACAAGGAACCTGTAACCAATAAACTTTGGTTTTCTCCGATGTATATGTTTGGAGATGCTTTAAGATTAGGAAGTATTTTAAGTGCTATGTCGTCTAAAGAACCAAAAGAACAGTCTGCTTGAGGTATTTGTTTATGTTAATGGAATTTAATATGCCTTATGGCAGAAGCAAAAAATTTGATTTAAGGTTAGAGCATTATACTGTACGCGAGTTTATGGGTAAAGAGATGAAAGGTCTGGCTGTAGCTTTATATCTTGAGAACGGAGAAACAGGTCAATATGATATTTTAGCAGGACTTATAACCAAAAACTTCGGTGAATTTATAGGCTATAAAAATACAGCATATATAGACCTTAATAATTCTCCTTTTGCTACAGAACTATTACAAAGAGGTTTTGCAGTAGACACAGGATTCTACAAAGATAGTGGTTTTTGCAAATATCCTTTATGGGAATTTAAAGAAGGGTTTTTAAAACAGATAGGCGAAGAAAAATACAAGCAATACTCCGATGAGTATGATAAGTATATGAAAGAAATGTTTTCGCCGGATTAATAAAGAGAAAGTAGGTAAAATATAATGGGAATTGATTTTCACAACACTAAATACGGTCAGATATTTTTTGAGGTACAGTTACCGCAATTGACTCGTGAGATAGGCCGTTTGGCTAATGCGGTCGAGAATAATAATCAATTATTGTTTGATGCACAAAAGGAAAACAAGTCAAAAATCTATTGTGATGTTTTGACTTGTGCTAATCGTTCAAAAGACGGTTTTTGCACTAAAGATGCTGTCGCTTTAAACAGTGATAGTATATGCGAGGACAGAAGTGATGAAGAAACAACAGAGTAAAGGAAAAATAGTAAGCGGGCTGATTTTCAGCCCGCAAGCGTATTTAGAGGTTGCAACAGGTAATTGTTATTGTCTTGCTCATAATATGCCTGTACGACAGGAAATAGAGCGTATTTTAATTGCCAATAAGAAACCTTACGGTAGTTTTTTATTAGTGGAAACGCAAAAAGCATTAAATCATAAAGGAAACTATGTTCTTGTTGATTGTTATGATGTGGATGATAAAGGTAATCCTATGCCGGAATATCGGTGGTTTAGAGTGCCTGATATAATGAGAGAAGAATAATGGGTAAATCACTTTTATTTAGATGATTTATATTTGTTAATAAAATCAGTTGGGGAGATGCCAATATATTTTATGGGTGGTAAACCGAATTTTTTTTATAAATAGTTTTTATATATGGATAACTGATTTCACAGCAGGAGGTTTTCTGCACCTGATACTGATAAAATGACTGAGTTAAAGCAAGTGTATAAAAATTAAATATTTTTCATCAATCTAACACATCTATTTTCTTAATCTAAACATAGAGAATAGATGTGTTTTTATATTTTATAAATTCGGTTATTCTTTGAGTATTCGGAAGGTGTAAAACCTGTTTTTTCTTTAAATATTCTGCAAAAATGATATAGACTTGAAAAACCACATTCTTCGGAAATTGCAGTTATAGTAAGCACTCCGTTTGCAAGCAGAAATTTTGCTTTTTGGATTCGCATATCTAAGATATCAGTATTTACGATTACTACCTAAAGGTAGCACATATTTAATTTTGAATTAAACCGCCGTATGCCGAACGGCATATACGGTGGTGTGAGAGGGTGGATTTATTTCACCCTACTCGATTTTATAATGTTATATAGTGTTGATTAACAAATAGACTTGGATATATATTTACCACACACTATACCATCAACAATAAAAGTTGAAAATAAGAATGTATAAAAATAAACACTTTGAGGGTGGCTCGAAAAAGCAATGCGGTCGTTAAACTTTTCGGCACCCCATTAGAAGTTTTGTCTGTAATATGCTATCGAAGAGGCTATTCAAGCCTCCGGCACTTAGCTTGAGCTCCTGACTTTGATATATGTGAATTTTAGCGTATATTACTACTTCTAATCGATAAATATTCTTTCGGTTTTATATAAATCATTTTTAGAATAATTTTTAAGGTCATTTGAAGATATTCTGTTCCGGTATTCTTGAGGTGAACAATTTGCAAAGGTTTTGAAATTCCGGGCAAAATGTTGTCTACTGTTATAACCTACTTGAGCCGAAATTTCAATTAATGGTATAGAAGTGGTCGAAATTAACTGCATAGCGCGAAGTATTCTTTTGTGATTAATAAAGCTTGAAATATTCATTTTAGTGTTTTTTTTAAAAAGATTAGAAAGATATGCAGGATTTAAATTAAAGTGTTTGGCAATAGAACTTGAGGAAAGGTCGAAATCATAAATATGCTGATTAACATATTCTATGATTTTTGTTATGTGTTTAGAATTTGAAAAATCAAGGCTTTTGTAATTATTAGAAACCTGTAGGAAAAATTTTTTTGTGTAATACTCAATGTCAAGATATTGATCGATAGAACTCGATGAAAAATTATTTAACAAGTCATGAGAAGGTAAAATAAGTAAATTTTGTTGAATTTTATTGAATAACTGAATATCTTTGTTATAACTCTTTATTACATATGTAGGCATATCCGAATCTATAAAATCCTTAAATGATTCTGAGATTTGATACAACTTTTTCAGTGAAAAAGCAAGTGGGTGTTGTGAATTTGGTTCCAATTCAACATTTAAAATAATAGAGTTTTCTTGCTTAATAACCATGCGGTGAAAAATGTTGCTATTTATAAGTATGTAGTGTTTCGGGGGAATATGGAGTTTTTTAATAGTGGTTTTATCGGTTTCTAAAAACTCGACAATAAAGCTATTGTTATAGGAGTACATAAATTCAATAATATCATGACTGTGGAAATCCATTTTAAAGTTTGGGTTAAAATGCTCTGAATAACAGTATTGTGGATAAAATTTAGTTCCCGAAGTGCAATAATACTTTAAAGAATTTGCCATAAAAAAACCCCTATCTTACAGTGCTTATTTGGTTATTTTTTATTATAAAACAATAATTTGACATAGTCAACAGGAAATTTTTTCATTTTATTTTTTAAAAAAAAAGTAAAAAAAAGTTCCGTTCAAATGCAAAATTATGTAACATCACTATTTAAGACTATGGTATAATGAACATACATTAACATAGATGGAGGTTGTGATTTTGTGTTTTTTAAATAGTTTATATGGTAAGAACAGAGTGCTATTCAAGATTATTTCGTTTTTGCTAATAATCACTTTTGTTCTTACCGCCTTATGCGGATGTCAAGGGAAAGCGGTTTCCTCTGATCCTACCGATGACGGTATCTCGTCTAATTTGTTGGAAATCGAACAGACAGATACTTCGAGCGAACAGACAGATGCTTCGAGCGAACAGACAGATGCTTCAAGCGAAGAAGAAAAACTTCAGTATACATATGAAGAGGTTTTAGATGAAAATCCATCATATCCCAATAATCCTGCTGACCGGATAGAAACTGTATCAAAATTATCTGAATTAAAAAAAAGTGAGATTGGTTTTGGTTATTACGGTTTGACTCCGGCTGAAGATACTGCCTTTTCAAATTATCAATCGCATCGTACTGCAGTTCAATCTGATTATGTTAACACTTGTTTGGTTTCAACTTCCCGTAGCGGTGATAGTATAAGAGTGAACATTAAAACTTTAGAGTTTATGAGAGAAAATAACTGCAAAGCTTGGATAGGTGTATATGATATTTTTAGGATTGCTGGTAATGAAGGTTGGGAAGATCTTTTTGACAGTTTCGTTAAATATCTAAAAGATAATGATGTTTATGATGTTGTGTTGGGGTGGTATCTTGATGAACCTACAAATCATGAGCGAGTAAGAACTATTACCAAGTATGCAAAAGAAAAATATAATAAACGTTTTTTAATTTGTTATTTAGCAAGTTCAGTAGCTCCTGGTTATCAAGCAATTGGAATATATGATAGTGTTGGAATTTCAAAAAGAACTACAGAATATTTAACTGACATAGCGTATGACTTATATTGGGATGTTAACACATCGCGGTATATTTATGAAGAGGTAACAAGAAGGATGTTGTCTAATTTGGGGAATCCGGACACAAAAATATGGTTTATTCCATATGTAGCAATTTGGGGCGGTTCGTTTCAAAAAGATAATCCTGATTATGCCGCAGATAATAAGTTTGGTATTCAACATCTAAATACAATGTATGAGTTTTTGAAACAACAAGAAAATCCGGGTGGGTTGCTTTGTTATGCTTATACTATCGGCAATACTTCTTTTGAAAATCAGTTTGGTTGGAAACAAGCTAACGATTTGAATAATGGCGCATATGACCCAATATTTGCTCGCTCTATCGAAATAGGTCGTGAAATCTGTACAGGTAAAAGCGGTCTTGATGATAAAATAAAATAAGGAGAAAGATTTTTATGAAAAGTTTTTTTACAACAAAGAACATATGCAGAATTATAGCATTATTAATGAGTTTATCTATGATTTTAGCTCTTACGGCATGCAAAAAAGATCCAACTGTAACGGAAGAATGGGTTTCGTATTATGAAGATGTACCGGGTGGAGAAACTAGCGCAGGTAAAGATTCTTCCACAGGTAAAGATTCTTCCACAGGTAAAGATTCTTCCACAGGTAAAGATTCTTCCACAGGTAAAGATTCTTCCACAGGTAAA
>JAFWWX010000153.1 GCA_017517985.1 Clostridia bacterium
ACATCTTCCACTTGCGAAGCAGACGGCGTAATTGAATATGTTTGTCAGAATGAAGATTGCGGCGAAAAAATGATTAAGGCAGACGCAGCAACAGGTCATACACCGGGCGAAGCTGCAACCTGCACCGAGCCGCAAATTTGTACTGTATGTGAAACTGTTTTGGAACTTCCGACAGGACACAATCATTCAGAATCCGTAATTGCTCCTACTTGTGAAGCAATGGGATATTCCGTGTTTACTTGTGATTGCGGAGATACCTATACTGCAAATTTCACAGATAAGGCAGAACACGAATACGAAACTGAAATTACAGAGCCAACTTGTGTAAGTATGGGACATACTCATTATGATTGTGTAAATTGCGACTATGAATTTGACGCTGATTACACAGATAAGCTCCCTCACGATTACAAGGCTGATGTAACAGCTCCAAGCTGTTCCGCTTTTGGATTTACAGTTTATACTTGTGAATGTGGCGACACCTACACAAGCGATTATACCGATAAGACAGAACACAATTATAATAAACAGGTTGTAGAGCCTACTTGTGAAGAACACGGCTATGCTGTATATGAGTGCCCCGATTGCGGAGCCTCCTACATTGGAGATTATACAGAAAACAAAGAGCATATCTACAAAGAAACTGTAATTGCTCCAAGCTGTACCGAAATGGGATATACAATTTTCACTTGTGATTGCGGAGATACCCACAAAGGTAACTATACCGATAAAATTCCTCACGATTACGAAAAGAAAGTAACTCCGGCTACTTGTGAAGAAATGGGCTACACAGTTTACGATTGTAAAAATTGTGATGATACCTACACAAGCGACTACACAGATATAATTCCCCATAATTACAAGTCAGAAATTACGGCGGCAACTTGTGTAAGTTTAGGATTTACAACTTTTGTATGTGAAGATTGCGGCCATACCTACAAGGCTGAATATGTTGAGCCAAAGGGACATACTCCGTCCGATTGGATAATTGATGTTCCGGCAACCATTACAAGCGGCGGCAGCAAGCATGTTGAATGTTCTGTATGTGGTGAAACATTACAGACAGCAGAGATTGCACAGCTTATTGACGCAGACCGTACAGACGAGGACGGCGCGGCAGAGGTTGGCGATTTCAGCATTATTCTTACCGACAAAAACGGTACTCCTATTTTCAACTCTGAAATTGTAATTGATGTTGATAATAAAATCTCAATCAAATTACCAAACGGCAGACTTCTTGATTATGCAGACCAGACCACTATTACAGCGTTCTTTACTGAAAATCAGAAGCCGGCAGCAGACCTTAATATCTTTATTGAGGATAAAAACGGTAATAATGCAACAGGCACAACAGACGCAAACGGACAGCTTAAAGTTCCAAACAATCAGAGCAGCACAGGCGACGATAACGGCACAATCGGAAACGAAAATAACGAGGTTAAAAATACTTATGTTGTAAGCGTAACCGATAAATACAATGTTATCATTCCAAACTGCGATATTAAAATCGGTGAAAGCAATAATGTTGTGGTTGACCTTCCCGACGGTTTAATTCTCACAAAGGACAGCCCTGCTATTATCACTATCACAAATCAGAATGGCGAGCCTCAAAAAGATGTTTCCGTAATTGTTATTGCGGATAAAGATTACATTGAAAAAGGCTTAACCGACAGATACGGCAAACTGACCGTACCCCCTGTAAATTCCGGCTACACCGACAAGGACGGTAAAGTAAATGTAAACGGATTTAATGTTATTGTGAATGATGAAACAAAGCAGATTGAAAATGCTTTTGTAACTCTCAATGATGATAATACAATTTCCGTTCTTCTTCCGACTGAAAACCTGATTGATTATTCTAACAGAATTTGTGTAACTGTTCTTGATAAGGACGGTGCAGCAGTTAAGGATATGACAGTTAAGGTTATTGATGTAACGGAAAATAACAGAAGCGGCGTAACTGATGAAAACGGTAAAATGGTTGTTCCCCCTCTTTCAGAAGATAAGACCGACAAGGACGGTAAAGCAACCGTAAACGGCCTTAATATTCTTGTTACTGATGAAAAGGCAGTTATCGAAAATGCCTTTGTTACAATCGCAGACGGTAAAATCAATATTGAGCTTCCGGCTGATAAGGTAATTGACATTGCTAACAGAATCATTGTAACCGTAACCGACAGCGAAAATAAGGCTGTTAAGGATATGAGTGTTACAGTAAAAGACAACACCGAGAGAACAGAAACAAATCTCACAGACGCAGACGGTAAGGCGGTTATACCTCCGACAACATTTGATATTACAGATGTTAACGGCTACGGCGAACTGACAGGCTTTGAAATTGTTGTTACTGATGAAAGCAAGGTTATTGAAAATGCTTCACTCACTTTGAATGAGGACAATTCAATTTCCGTTGTTCTTCCGGCTGAAACTTTAATTGCTCATAGCAACAGAATTACCGTAATTGTAACAAATAAAGCAGATAAAACCCCTGCAAAAGATATTTCGGTAACTGTTTGTGAAGCTCCAAAGGCTGAAACAGAGGAAACAGCAAAATCCGTAAGCGGTAAAACTGATGCTGACGGAAAAATTGTCGTTCCTCCGCTTTCAGAGGATATTACCGATAATGAGGGTAATTCCGGCGTAACCGATAAAGAAGAAAAACCGGGTGAAGATACAGACGGCGACGGCAAAGAAGATAAGCCGGGCGAAACTGTAACTACTCTATACAAAGTCGCTTTGAATGATACAAAGGGTGTTATCACAGACGCATTTGTTAAAATTGAGGACGGCAAAGTATATATCACTCTCCCCGAAACCCATACACTCACAACATCTAATCAGGTAACGGCTACAATTACCGATAACGACGGTAAAGCTGTTAAGGGTGTATCTGTTACAATCGCAGACAAAACCACATCAAAGACAGGTACAACGGACGCAAACGGCAAAGTAACATTACCTGTTAAATCTTCCGGCGGCGGTGGCGGCACTTCCAGACCTTCAAGCTCCGGCGGTGGCGGTGGCGGCGGCTCTTATGTTTCTACCACAGTAAAAATCGTTGATAAAGACGGTAAGACTGTAAGTGTTTCAAAATCCGTTTCCACAACAAAGGCAACTTTGACACTCCCCACAGGAAAGAAGCTCACGGACGATAATTATTATACTATCACCGTAACATCTTCCGGCAAAGCAAAAGCTGATTATACAGTAGTTCTCAAAGACAGAAGCGGAAACGAAATTACAGGTACAACAGACGCAAACGGCGTTGTAATGTTACCGGGCAAAAAACATTCTGCGTATATCTTTGGTTATCCCGACAGCACTTTCAGACCTGACGGAGATATGACAAGAAGCGAAGCGGCAGCAATCTTTGCAAGACTTATTGCAGAGGAAAAAGGCGAAAAGATTTCCGGCACATCAACTGACTTTAAGGATATTTCCAAAAAGGCGTGGTATGCAAGCTATGTTTCATATCTTGAAAAGTACGGAATTATTAAGGGTTATACAGATAACACTTTCCGTCCCGATAACAAGGTAACAAGAGCTGAATTTATTGCTATGACGGTTAGATATTATGACCTCTTTAATGATGTTAAGTACACATCAACATCTGTAAAATATACTGATGTTTCAAGCAGCTATTGGGCGGTACGCGAAATCGCTTATGCTAAAAATATCGGCTGGCTTAATGGCTATGCAGACGGCACTTTCAGAGGTGATAACAATATCACACGTGCAGAGGTTGTAACTGTTGTAAACAGAGCAACAGGCAGAAATGCAGATAAAGAGTATGTAAATGAAAACTTTACAAAGCTCAATCGCTTTACTGATGTTACCGATAGCAGCAAGTGGTATTTCTATGATGTGAACGAAGCAGCTAATGAACATATCGGCATTACTCACTCTGACGGAGAAACTTGGAGTAAGTAAGATTGGAGGTATAGCCTATGCAGGAAGAAGTTGACCAGAAAACCATAGCACTTGCGGTAAATACAACAAAAATGACGGGGCGAGTTCTTGCAAAAGCTATTCAGATGTATCTTCAACACCATAAGGATAAATCAAAGAATCCTAAAATTTATCACGGCAAGCAGACAATCAAACAGCTTATGAAACAAAATGCGGCGCTTTCAAATATTGAGATTACGGACAAAAATATCCGTTCTTTTGAGAGCGTCGCTAAAAAGTATAACATTGATTATGCACTCAAAAAGGACACAAGCGAACAGCCGCCCCGTTATCTTGTGTTCTTCAAAGGCCGTGATGTTGATGTTATCAATATGGCTTTCAAGGAATTTACCCAAAAGCAGTTAAAGCACAAGGATAAACCGTCTTTGCGGAAACTGCTTTCAAAACTCAAAGAACAGGCGCAAAAACTCAATCAAAACCGAGACAGAGAAAAAAACAAGGACAGGGATATTACCTTATGACGATTGATAAAAAAGTCATTATTGCAAATGCGCCTTATGTTCTGTTCTTTTGGCTCGGTGATAAGCTGGGCTATTCTTTAAGAGTTTTTGAGGGTAATAAAATATCAGCACTTATGAAAGGAATTGCGGAGCTTTTTAAGTCTCCGCTTTTCTCTTTCAATCCTATTGATATGCTTATAGGAGTTGTTACGGCAGTAGCAATAAAAGGCATTTTATATATACGCAGCAAGAACGCAAAAAAGTTCAGAAAAGGTATTGAATACGGCTC
>JAFWWX010000154.1 GCA_017517985.1 Clostridia bacterium
AACAGCAAGCTCCTCTGTAACCTTTTCAGTGATTGCTACCATTTCGTCACCTTCAAGCACCTGCATAATATCGCTGAGCTTTATTGAGCTGAGTGCAACATCAAATGTCCATTCGCCATCCTCGTAGGAAGAACCGGTTATTTCGTAGCTTGTATTATCAAAGATTCCATCAACCATAGCGTTTATGAGTTTATTAATATCATCTTCCAGCTCCTCATCTTCGCCAAAAGCTTCTGCAAGAACTGTATGTAAAAGATCATTAATGTTATCGAAGCCTACTTCTTCAACAAGGTCAACATTACAGTATTCAGACATTTTAGCTATGTCAAATTCGCATAGTGCATCCATAAACGCGTCAGCGGTCTTTGTAGCTGCAACTTCGCCATTGTCGGAAACTTTTTCTTCTTTTTCTTCCTCTTTTACTTCTTCTTTAGCTTCTTCCTTTTCTTCGTCTTCTTTTTCCTTATCAACCTTTTCCTCTACTTTTGATTCATCATCTGAACCCTTGTCGTTGTCATTGCTGGAATTGCTGTTGCAGGCGGTTACAGAAAATGCAAGCATAAGTGCAAGTGCAAGTGTAAGTAACTTTTTCATAATTGTTTCTCCTTTAATAAAAATGATTTAGGGAAAGCTCTGTAATAGCTTCCCGGAATAGATTTTTGCGATTCAACAATGAAAATGAAATGAGAGGCGAACCGCATACAAACCTCAAACTCCATATTATTATATGAAGAACATCCACTGCATTTGCAGATTATTCCACATAAAATACACAGTATCCGATAGTTACCTCCTCTCGTCCCCAAAAAGGAACAACATCCAAGGACAGTAAGCAACATTTGTCATTCCCATATTATATTTAACGTGCTTTTTAGACAAACTGAACATTAAAAAAATCATCGGGCAACTATAGATTCAAAACCAATGTCTGTAAATCTGTGTTCTTTCTGACTTCCCAATCAATTTTAAATTTCAGGTTGTCCTAAATCAATAAAAAAAGACAGAACATTCATCATTTTTTGTTGTTTTTATCATTCTAACACACAAAATGTGCACACATTATTAACATCTTGCAAATAATCTGCCAATATTTCTTTTTTGCTTTATTTGATATTTCTGCAGTAACTTTTTAATAAATCCACCAAACTACTATCCATATTTTATGCGCTAAATATTATACTCTTCCCCGATGAACAACGCCAATGTTTATTCAAACAAGTCTACGCCGAGAGTTCCGTCGTATTCAGGGGTGCTAACCTTTACAATTTCATTTTTTGATGTAGGAATTGTTTTTCCCACATAGTCGGCTCTTATCGGAAGCTCTCTGTGTCCTCTGTCGACAAGCACCGCAAGCTGTATTTTCGAGGGTCTGCCAAAGGAAAATACCGCCTCAAGAGCTGCTCTTGCTGTTCTTCCGGTATAAATTACATCGTCAACTATTATGACCTTTTTGCCATTTATATCCATATCGCAGTTTGTTTTTTTGTGAGACATTTGCTTTCTTGTATCCTCAACATCATCTCTGAAAGAGGTAACATCAAGTTCATACAAAGCAGGTCGGCTTCCCTCAATTTTTTCAAGATTATCACATATTATATTACCAAGATTTACACCACGCCGTACAATCCCCACCACAACAACTCCGTCAATTCCCTTGTTGTTCTCTGTAATTTCGTGAGAGATTCTCATAAGTGCACGTCTTGTACCGCTTTCGTCGCTAATTCTTGCTTTAAGTGTAGGCATACTCACAACCTCCAGGACATTTACATTATTATTGTACCACAAATATACTACATTGTAAAGACTTTTTTAGTCCACACTGCGAGCTTGACACATACCAGATATTATGATAGAATAAAACGAATAAATTCTCCGGAGAAAATTATGATTATACACAACAAAAATGGAATATAATATTTGCTTTCACCGCTACTTGAAAAACACGGCATCCCACACGCATTTACCACAAGGCGTGGCGGGGTCAGCGATGGTGATTTTCAATCTCTCAATGTTAGCACAAGACGACTTGATGAGAACGGAAATTGTGATGTATACGAGAATACTGTTGAAAATTTCAGAAGAGTGCTGTCCCTTGCTGACGCAGTTCCTGAAAATTCCGTGTGTGCCCATCAGGTACACGGGAAAGACGTGCTTTCCCTTGACAAAAGCTTTCGTGGTATGGGGATTTTAAAAAGCGCAAAAATAAGCATTAACGCTGACGGACTATTTGTCAAATCCTCAGCTGTGGGCATCGATGCTATATGTGTAAAAAGTGCTGACTGTACTCCGGTTTTGTTTGCGGATAAGACCACCGGTGCTGTATGTGCGGTTCATTCCGGCTGGCGAGGTACTGTACAAAATATTGTTAAAGAAGCAATAGACACAATGGCGGAAAACGGAAGCAGATATGAAGATATACTGTGTGCTGTGGGGCCATGCATCGGTGTCTGCTGCTACGAGGTAAGCGAGGATGTTTATAAAGAATCTCTGAAAACCCTCACTTTTCTTAAAGCAGAACATCTTATTGATACCGTATTCACATCAAAAAGAGAAACGGAAAACGGCATAAAATATAATTTCAATATAGGAAAAATGTGCGCTGTTCTGGCAAATCTTGCAGGACTTCCCTATGAAAATATAGATTATCTTGATGTATGTACCTGCTGTACGGAGGACGAAAAAGGCAAAATGTTTTTCTCCCATAGAGGACAAGGGGGATATTCCGGAACTTTTGCGAGTGTTATCGCACCGTTCAGGGTATAAGACAACGATATTTAAAAAGGGACTGTATTTCTACGTTCCCAAATCATATACTGCTAAAAATTAGTATCGGGAGATGTACACATCTCCCGATTTTTACATATTTTAAATTCTCAAAATCCTTTAACCTTATTAAAGAAAACTACAATTATGTAAGGATAAAAGAAAAGACCCGAACATTTCTGTTCGGGTTAACTGATGTCTGCACCGACCTATCTTCCCGGGCCGTCTCCAGCCAAGTATTGTGGGCGCTGTCAAGCTTAACTTCCGTGTTCGGAATGGGAACGGGTGGACCCTTGACGCTAATGACGCAGACTGTTGTATAAATAACAAAAGTCATTTACACAAAATATTAAAATTGGGATGTCTTTTGACATCCCAAGACCGCGAAAAGCGGTGTTAGCATCGACCTATCTTCCCGGGCCGTCTCCAGCCAAGTATTGTGGGCGCTGTCAAGCTTAACTTCCGTGTTCGGAATGGGAACGGGTGGACCCTTGACGCTAAT
>JAFWWX010000155.1 GCA_017517985.1 Clostridia bacterium
AGGCAACAGCCTCACCATCAAGGACTGCGGCTCATCCTACGGTACATTCTTTGAAAACGGAACACCTATCGGAAGAGAAACAGCAGTTGCACTTCCCAGCGGAAGCAAGTTCTACCTTGGTTCAAAAGAAAACACCTTTGATGATGTAAATTCAGAGGATTGGTTTAATACAGCAGTTTCAACCCTTACAAACATTGGAATCATATCAGGTAGAAGCGACACACAATTCGCTCCAAATGCCTATATCACAAGGTCTGAGTTTGCAACGATAGCTGCAAGATTTAGCAAGGGTGAATATGATGGTGAAACAATGTTTACTGACATTTCAGGTCATTGGGCTGAAAGTTATATAAATCGTGCTGCCTTCTTGGGATGGATCGTTGGAGATAACGGATTATTCAGACCTGATGATTTTATTACAAGAGCAGAAGCGATGACACTTACAAACAGAGTATTGGGCAGACAACCGGAAAGTATTGACGATATCTTAACGGATGACATGGTTAAGTTCATAGACAATGCAGATGTAAACGCATGGTATTATCTTGCAATACAGGAAGCTACAAATAGCCACGACTACGAAATGAAAGCTGATGGCAAACACGAAAAGTGGACAAGACTTACTGAAAATCCGGATTGGTCAAAGCTTGAAAAATAATTAAATAACTTAGTTGTGTGGGAAGAATAAAATATGTTCTTCCCATACAATGAAAGTTTTATTAAGGAGAATACATGGCAAAGATACTACTAATGATTTTAGCATTTATTTTCATATCGTTTGTTGTTGTGACAATGTACTGTGCTATGGTTGTTGCAGGTCGCTCTGACGATAATGGCAATGAAGAGAACAACGGAGGAGATGACATCGAGATGTTTTTAAAAAAACAAATATGCCCAAGATGTAAGACGGGAAAAGAAAGTTATGATTTAGATCAGCATTCGGAAGCTTGTCCATATATAGGTTGTTGGAAAAAAGGGAAGTGTAGCTTTTTCGAACCGCTTGATACAACATCTAAAAAGGGCGTTTTTAGCAGGTTTAAAAATAAGCGAAGCGTTACCCCCCCCCCCGAAAAATAGCGCTACGACGGGCTTTTGGGGGATTTTTAGAGGTAAATAAGTATAGGAGCATTTCGTGAAAAATGAGGTGCTCTTTTGTTATTTATAGAGGAAAAATTGATGCACTAAAAGATTAGGTTGACAATTAAAAATTATTCTGTTACAATATATAAAGGTTAGGTTGAAAAGAGGAAAGCATATGAATGAACAATCTTTATATGAAAAAGTAATAGACGAATTTAAAAATAAATTATCTGTAAAAGAGATTGCGAGTAAGTTGGAAATATCAATTGTTAAGGTTCGCAGAATTCTTATTACAGAAGGTCTGTGGAGAAGCAGGTCAAGTGATGAAATTGGAAGACTATATAAACAGAATTATTCAGTCAAGGAAATTGCAGATGAATTGCATATGACAGAAAAGAATGTACAAGCATATCTGCCATACACCAAAGGTGTATATGGTCTTGATAATAAAAGTGAGAGTGCATCTTGGTCTGATGATTTCAGAAGACGAAAGAGAAGAGCAGCAGATGCACAGGTTGTACCATCCATAGCAGAGAATGAAATTGTAAAGAGACAGGAAATGTTTGATATGGAGAAAGCAAGGATAAACTCAACACCACCAATAGCAGTGAAATTACATATTGAACTTAATACAAATGATGTTTCTGAACAGAATATATTAACACTAAAAAAATATGCAAAAATGAAAACCAAAATATCCCGTGACATTCTTGTGCCCGGCGATATTACACTTGATGCACTACATTATGTAATTCAGAGACTTTTCGGTTGGCAGAATTCCCACTTGCATCATTTTTATTTGCCGGAAGATGCATTCAAAAAGGTAACGCAGAATAAGGTAAAGGAATGGCAGAAACTCTGCGGAATATATTTCAGATTCCCTGACAATGATTTGGATGATAGATATTGGGGAAGTAACTATGATCCGACAATTGCATTTAATTCATGGCTAAAGAAAAAATATCAAGGTCCGTATGTGTATGCCGGATTAGGCGATTACTACTATGAGAATCAAGACAAGGTTCAGGAAATGAAAGTAGATATGGCTGAGTTTGAAGTACGACAATTCTTCAATTCATTATCAAAGAAAGGTCAGAATCAAAATAAGGTAGTGAAATTAGAAGATGCGACCATTGAAGAATTGCAAAGCGGAATTAGATTTGAACAGCCTATAAATTGTTTGCTAGAGAGGTTATTTGTTGTTGACTATCTGTTTATGCCGAATAAAGAATATGTGGTTATTGACGAGGAAGCAAGATGTATTATTGAGGAATTAAGCGAAGATATTGAAATGAATATTCGAGCATGGAAGAGAATTCTTGCGAAGCTTCCTAATGGTCGTTTGAATTTTGAATTGGCAGTTGGAAAATCAACAATCAGAATGAAGCCAATAACTAACGAAATTAAATACTGCTATGATTCCGGAGATGACTGGAATGTATCCATTGCATGTACGGAGGTGTATTATAACAAACACTATTCACCGCTTTCGTATAGAGAGTCTCCTGTATATGTTGATTCAAAAATGGAAGAGGTTGATAGAGACATATTAAATTTAATTCACAAGGTTATCAAAAATCATTCACCGATATGCCTTGATTCTGATGGAATGAATGTATTTGATGATGTAGGCGGCATTGCCGGATTCGCAGAATTCTTAAGAACCATTCATGAATCAGAAGATGAGAATGAAAGGAAAGAAAAAAGAGAATGGGCAAGGTATTTAGGGTGGACAGGAAGAGATACCAAGCCACAGAATAGATTATAAAATAGAATAAATATATATTAAGGGGAAAGGCGGTTGAGGTTCGACCGTCTTTCGAACTGTAAACACATAATAAATTATGTGAGTAAAAATTTTGTTACATAATCGTGTTGTTACATTCTGTCGAAACGAGTGATAAAATATAGATGGGAGAGCGACACGAAATGAAGAATGAAACAGTCGGAATGAAGGTCCAAAGGGCCAGAAAAATGCGAAATTATTCCCAATGGAAATTAGGGGATAAGGCGGATGTATCACAACAACATATATCCAGAATCGAAAATGACGAAGTATGTCCAACGGTAGATACTTTGCTGAAGCTAGCAAAGGCACTTGATGTATCGATAACAACTCTAACAGAGGAAGAATTGCTTGTAGTAGAAGAAAAGTGTATTTTTGAAATGGTAAAGAAGTTGGAACTTTTATCAATGGATTCGAAAATGAAGGTTAGCGGATACATAGATTGTTTATATCAAGATGAAATGAAAAAGTTTAGAATCAAGCGTTCAAAACAGACCTGATACCAGGCCTGTTTTTTGTCCCAAAAATAAAATGAAAGGTATGAAAACACACAATGAAAATTGCAGTAATCAAAGTAAGCTACAACCCACAATTTTTTGCTGTGATGCATGCCTTTCGACAAAAATGGCTGACACCATAGATTTTTGTCCCCATTTTTAGAAAAAGAGTATATAGATGAAGCGTCACGGATTATAATCTGTGGCGCTTTTTTCATCCCTATTTTATGGTGAAAAATATCGAAATATGTATGCGAAGCATACCTCGTTGTAAAATGCAGGAGAATTATAAGATAATTACTCGAAAGATTTTAATGTTTCGACAACAGATTTTGACAGTTTTCTCTGTTGAAAAATAGTAAAATATTGGTAATCAACTCAAAATTCATAAATTACAGTGGCAAATTGCCAAAAGGAGAATAAAAACAATGAAAATCACAATTTTATATACAACAAGCAAAAAAACAAGAGAAATAATGATGATGTTACAGACTTAGCTGCGACAAGTGCTTACATAACCTAAGGAAGAAGACGTATAAAAGGTTTAACTCTAACTTAAGAGAAGCACATCGCATAACCACAGGATAGGTGTCGCAGTAGGTCAAATACTGCGGCACCTTTTTCTGTCTTTATGAGGTGCCAAATGTCAAGTTCTACAAATTACCCCAAATCTAACAGGATAATTAATAGCAGAACTTCAACTCGTATTCAAGATTGCACAGAAGTCGGGTGCTGGCTTTGTGCGGTCTTTTTTGTTTTAGGCAAACACAGTAGATGGACTGAGCATTGGTTCTCTTATTATAGCAGATATCCATAGTGTCCCCATTCGAAACAACCACAAAAATTCGAATGGAGGATAAATTAATGGATAAAAAATATTATTGGATTATTGATGGAAATTACTACGAAGTTTCAAAAGAAACATATCAAAAACTAAAAAAAGAACACGACCACAGTAAACGTCTCGAAAAATATGAAAATGAGGCGGTTATTCTTTCTTTGGATGCTCTTGTAACAGAGGATCATAATGGTTACGACTTTGTTGCGGATCCTGATGTTAATGTTGAAGATGAAGCCATACAAAATGTAATGATTGGAAAATTAAGAGCAATTCTTAAGAGCCTGTCAGAGAAAGAATTAGAGCTTATACATATGCTTTACGAACTTAATAAAAGTGAGCGCGAAATTGCTGAAAAGCTCGATATTTCGCAGAATGCAGTACATAAGCAAAAGAAGAAGTTGTTGGCGAAATTAAAAAAATTTTTAGAAAGTTGAAAATTTTTGGTTGTCAAAATCCTAAAAAACTCCCTAAGGAATAGTGAGGGGATAAAAAAGGTTTTTCTCTCACTGTTCCTTGAAAATTTAATACCCAACAACGAATACATTAGCAATAATTCGAGCAAGTTGCGAATGCGCCAAGACTACCTGTGGAGGACAAACCTTCATAAAACGGACCGCTGAAACTAAGGTACGAGCGTGTATCCATTTAGCAACAGTACGGAGAGTAACTTACCGTACCTGCCATGACGGTTATTGCCTATAATGATACTCCCGTATAGTCGAGGTTAGGTCCCAGAGTACGGCCCGGGCGATGCCGGGGAGGTGAGAGTCCTGTGATGCTTTAAGTTAAAGCAGTTCGATTGATTGCCCGTAAGTCAGGGGACAGGAATAATACTGATTGTGGTAAAGTTACTTAAAGAACCTATAAGGTTTAGTTATAAGCCAGCGAAGGAGCATCGGATTGTCCGTTGCTCCTTTGTTTCTGGTAATTGGAGGAAAAGATATGGCAAATGATAAGTTAAAGGATATGTCCATCTTCATTTATATAATGCATATGATGGAGAATTGCACAGAATTGAATGAAGTCGTAAAAAACGACATGAAAGAAATAAGAAAATACTTTAATTCGAACTTAAATATAGAAGTAAAAAATGTTGCATTTGATGCAAATTAACCAATAATTTTGTTGGTATTAGTGAATAGACTTTCAGACAAAATTGTAGTATTGTGTTGTTGAAAAAAACAGGAAAGGAGATGAGCGAAATGGCTGAAGTATTAGTTATAAATCCTACGAAGACAGATGTAAAAATAAACGGACTGAAAAGAGTTGGAGCATACATAAGAGTAAGCAGTGATTCTGAAGATCAGGAAAACTCATTCGTAACTCAGTATGACCACTACATGAACCTTATCGCCAGTAATCCTGAATGGATGTTGGTTGATATATACAAGGATGACGGAATCACAGGAACCGAAATGGAATGCCGTGATGATTTCAACAGAATGTATCAAGATTGCGTAGATGGTAAGCTCGACCTTATACTCACAAAGTCAATATCCAGATTCGCTCGTAACACTTATGACTGTATCGATACAACACGAAAATTTAAGATACTTGGTGTAGACATAATATTCGAAAAAGAAAATATCGATACGAGTAAGATGACAAGTGAGACGGAATTGGCTGCATTGAGTTCAATGGCACAGGAAGAATCAATCTCACTGTCACAGAATGTACGGCTCGGAATTCAACACAGAATGAAAAACGGTACATTCAAACAAGGTTGCATACCATATGGATACTACCTTGGTGAAAATGGAGAATGGAAAATAAATGAAGAACAGGCGAAAATAGTTCGCCTTATCTTTAATGCATATATAAACGGGATGAGCCTTTGGAAAATAGCCGAAGAACTTAAAAAGGCAGGAGTGATAAAAAACAACGGCTCAACCGATTGGGGAGAAAACAGAATCAGGTACATAATTAAAAATGAAAGGTATAAGGGAGATGCTCTTCTGCAGAAAACATATACAGAAGACTTCCCGTTCAAGTCAAGAACCAATCACGGTGAAAAAGATATGTACTATGTGAAAAACAGTAACCCTGCAATAGTTACAGCAGACATATTCGAAAAGGCAAACGAACTGCTGAAAGCACAAGGCAAGAGGTACAGACCGAGTACAACACCTAAAGAACATACACTTTCTAAGATGATATACTGTGAAGAGTGTGGCACACTGTTCAGAAAAAAATCAGGTGAAGTTAATGTGTATTGGGTATGCAGAACAAGAGACTACAGTAGTAAGGAATGCCCAACACCGCAGGTGGCGGAAAAGGCAGTAATGAATGCCTTTGTGAATATGTACAACAGACTTGTAAATAATGTGGACATCATTCTCACTCCGATGCTGACACAACTGACAGAATATAAGGACCAGAGAATGATAGACAAGGGTGAAATTGCAAATATAAATAAAGAAATAGCAGAATTAACAGAGCAGGTTCATGTACTCCAGAACGCAAAAGCGAATGGATACATTGAACCTGCTTCCTTTATGGAAAGAATGAATGAAATCGCAACAAGAACTGCGAAGCTGAGAAAGGACAAAAAGTTCCTGCTTGGCAATGACGAATGCGAACAGGCAAGAAAGAAAACGGAAATGCTTGTAAATTACATAAGGACCGCAGGACCTATGGGAGAGTTCGATAAAAAAGCATTAAGAAAGATAGTAACCCGAATTCTCGTAAACAAAGACAAGGACCTGACCTTCGAACTTATAAACGGTCTGAAACTGAAAATCAAGTATAGCGAGGTGGCATAGGAAATGGCTAACAGATACATACCCTTTGGATATGAAATCATAGATGCAAAGGTTGAAATCATCGAAAGAGAAGCAGAAGTGGTAAGGAATGTGTTCAGTCTGTATGTACAAGGACATTCATTAAAAACCATAGCAGAAAGACTGAACTTGCTTCCAATAAGCTATGCAGGAGATGGTCGAGAATGGGATAAGAACATGGTAAAGAGAATGCTCGAAAACAAGAAATACACAGGCGATAAAGACTACCCCGTAATCATACCACCTGAAACCGCAGAGCTTGCACTGCAATGCAAGGACAAGCGTGGCGGAGAACTCAGCGATGAGGACAAGATAAAGCTTGATACATATCGCTTAAAAACCTGCTGTGCAATCTGCGGAGCGAAGATGACAAGAAAGCATGCAGGCTCAGGAAAGAAGAGAAGAGTGTATTGGCAATGCACCAATAACGAGTGTGATGGTAGCAGACACTTATTCAGAGAAAGAATACTTGACAATATAATCACAGAATTCCTTAACGAACTCACAGATGACCTTGCAATGATAGAGCATACAGAGGAGAGAGACTACGAAAAGGATACCGAGATTATTAGGATGACAAATGAAATGCATGAAATGATGCAAAGGCCCGATGCAGATGCAGAAGATGTCATTGGCAGAATCATGGACCTTGCTACAAAGAAATTCGAGATGTGCAAGGTAGGAGATAATACTGCAATAACAAAGAACATTCAGACCGAACTCGCCATATTCCCAAAGAAAGAAAATGTGGATGGCAAAATGGTAGGGAAAATTGTGAAATCAATAAGAATGCATCCTGACAAGCATGTGTGGGTGCAACTGATAAATGGAAAAGAATTCGAAAGGAATGAAAAAGCCATATAGAAAGGAGAATAGCTATGGATGTAAGATATAGCGAGACTCAGGTAATGCCCGAATTGGAAGTAGTGGTAATACCTGCAACAAAAAGCCCTGTAGAAAAGAAAAAGAAAGGTAAGAAACGAGTTGCAGCCTATTGTCGTGTAAGTACAGATGATGAAGAACAACTCACAAGTTATACTGCACAGATAGAACACTATACGCAGGTCATAGAAAGTAACCCTGAATGGAAACTCGTAAAAGTATTCGCAGACGAGGGTATAACAGGTGTTATGGCAAAAAAGAGAGACGAATTCAATGAAATGATTGATATGTGTCGGGAAAAGAAAATAGACCACATCATCACAAAGTCAATATCAAGATTTGCTAGAAATATAGTCGACAGTATTAAGTACATAAGAGAACTGAAGGCTCTTGGAATATCCATCTACTTCGAAAAAGAAAACATTGACACAGGCGAAATGACAAGCGAAATGATGGTGGCTTTATATAGCGTATTCGCACAGGCAGAAAGTGAATCAATAAGTAACAATGTAAAGCTTGGTAAGAGATTTAACTATAAATTAGGAAGAGTTCCGATGATGTATGGAACATTACTTGGCTACAGAAAAGGTGAAGATGGTAATCCCGAAATCATACCTGAAGAAGCCGAGATAATCGAAATCATATACACGAAATTCCTCGAAGGATACAGTTATCATGGAATAGCACAGTACCTTATGGAAAAGGGATACAAAACAAAAAAAGGGAAGACAGAATGGAAAAGGTCTGTAATACAGGGAATACTGCACAATGAAAAATATAGAGGGGATGTCCTTGTCCAAAAGACCTATGTGGTGGACTTGTTCACAAAGAAAATCGCAAAGAATACAGGCGAACTTCCTATGTACTTAATAAGAAATCACCATATTCCAATCATCACTCCCGAAGTATATGATCAGGTGCAGGTTGAGTGTGCAAGAAGAAACAGCCTTAAGCCAGTATCTGAAAAGACAGTATCTAAGAAATCAAGGTTCAACAGTAAATATGCCTTGACAGGGCTAGTAGTATGTGCAAACTGCGGAAGTAAATACCGCAGAACAACGTGGGCAAGAAATGGCAAGAAGAAAGTCGTATGGAGATGCATAAACAGACTTGACTACGGCACGAAATACTGTAAGGACTCATTCACCATAGAAGAAGAAAGACTGCATGCAGGAGTGCTTGAAGCGATGAACTCAATGCTTGATAACACAGATAAAATCAAGGCCTTGATGAAAGGTAGCATCGCAGAATTACTATCAGCACCCAATACAGTCATGCAAATACATGGACTTGAAAGCAGTATAAAAGCCAAGAACAACGAAATCGTAGAGATAATACGGTTAGGCGTAGAAAACAGAGAAGACAGAAATGTCATAGAAGAAAAATGCCGTCAAAAGCATAAAGAGGTAAATGAGCTACAGGCGAGGCTCAATGCTGCCACTGCGAAAAGTCAAATAGAAAACGCTCAGACAGGTCAGCTCAGAGCAATATATGACATCATAGACAAGCTTCCCGGAAAATTCGTAACATTTGATGATACCGTAGTGAAGTCGATGGTGACAAGAGTGAAAGTAGTATCACAAGAAAAAATTGAGGTAACCTTATTCGATGCGGTTACACTCGCAGTAAACATATAATATGGGAGGAAAGACAAGTGACAAAGAGAATTATCACAGAAAATGAAATGGACAAGTTGCTCGATCAGTTAACTTGGAAGGTGGAATTGAAATACTCTGAAAGACCGGGGTTTAAACAGGTAATTGATGCCATTAAGAAAAAGAGGGCAAATTGCGTTTATATGGTATATGTAAGTACATTATCGCAAAATCCAGCTGATGTGAGAGAAGCTTGTAAGTTGCTCAAAGATTTAGGTGCATCAATCAACTTCATTAAAGACAATGTTACAAGTGAAGATATACTCAAAATGGATATATTCACATTGGACAACCTGACCATTAATACTGTCAAAGAGGATATCTTAATGGTAGTGAATTCGGAAGAAACATACAACGAACTGACTAAGTGCTGATAGGGGGTATCCTCATGAAGAAATATTATAAATTCAGTGATAGCAAAGGAAGGATATATTGGTATGCATTTGAGAGTAGGGATGAAGCAGCAAGGTATGGATATGTTCATGGACTCTGCTTCATGGGCAGTTGATATGTATGTCATACTACGAGATAATTGTAATTTATGATAAAGAGTATGGCGAAGTCATTGCCTTTGAAAGCAACGCTATTATGAATGATTCCAATGACATCGTAACAGAAGCTATCCGGTTAATGCTATTCGAAGAAGAGTATCGTAATAAAGTTAGATGGGCACATTGCGTGTCTGAGTATGAATATGAATACATAGAAAAAGGACAGAGAAAAAGGAGTGTATGTACTGTCCAAGAATACAAATAAAAGGAAAGTTGTAAAGCGGCTCCGTTTCGGGAGCCGTATTATATTTTGAGGAAGGAGAAAAACAAATGACTATAGGCAATATATTAAACGCAAGGTCATTATCAGAATTGCTTGATGCCTCGGAAGAATTCTGCAAAAATGCAATTTTGAGAGATAATGATGACGAATGCATGAAATTAAAAGCAAAGCTTGAAGAAACGACATGTAACGACTATC
>JAFWWX010000006.1 GCA_017517985.1 Clostridia bacterium
TTAGGTTCTGCTCCAAAGCTTGTTTCACAATTGCAGAAAATCTTTGTTTTTGTTTTGAGTTCGACATGAACCTCAAGACCTATTACCATTTCATACTCTTTAGCCATTACTTTGACACCTCCTCTAAAACAGCAGCAGCTCTGTACAGCATCTTTTCGGAAAATGCAGGACCTATAAGCTGTGCTCCTACGGGCATATTTCCTTCACCCCTGCCGCACGGTACGCTGATTGCAGGAACACCCGCGATATTAACCGGAACACTATAAGCATCTCCCATATACATTTCAAGCGGATTTTTACTTTTCTCACCAAGCTTATATGCAACAGTAGGTGCTACGGGCGATAAAATGAAATCACACTTTTTAAAGCTGTTTTCAAAGTCATTCATTACAATACTTCTGATTTGCAATGCTTTTTTATAATACGCATCATAATATCCCGATGAAAGAGCAAAGGTTCCAAGCATAATTCTCCTTTTAACCTCTTTTCCAAAGCCTTCACTGCGGCTCTTTTTGTAAAGGTCATGGATATTCTCAAAGCAGTCTGTTCTGTATCCATAACGAACTCCATCAAAACGGGATAAGTTTGACGAAGCTTCTGCAGAAGAAATAATGTAGTAAGCCGCAAGTGCGTTATCAATTGACGGCATTGAAATATCTACGATTTCTGCGCCCTCGTTTTTCATTCGCTCCGCTGCTTCAAATACAGCAGTTTTAACATCGTGCGAAATACCCTCACCAAAAAATTCTTTAGGCAGTCCGATTTTCATTCCCTTTATACCTTTTCCAATATCCCCGGTAAAATCGTCCTGACTTTTATAAATGTTGGTAGCATCTCTTTTGTCTGCGCAGGAAATTGCACTTAAAACAATGGCATTGTCTTTTACGGTAGAAGTAAGCGGACCAATCTGATCGAGTGATGATGCAAACGCAACAAGTCCGTATCGTGATACCGTTCCGTATGTCGGTTTCATACCTACAACACCGCAAAATGATGCAGGCTGACGGATGGAACCACCTGTATCAGAGCCAAGAGTAAATGCCGCTTCCTTTGCCGCAACACAGGCAGCACTTCCACCCGAGCTTCCGCCCGGCACACGGGTAATATCAGCCGGATTTTTCGTTGTCTTAAATGCTGAGTTTTCCGTTGTAGAACCCATTGCAAACTCGTCCATATTAAGTTTTCCAAGAATAACTACATCTGCCTTTTTCAGCTCTTCTATAACACACGCATCATACGGAGGAATGTAGTTTTCGAGCATTTTTGAAGCACAGGTTGTTTTTACTCCTTTTGTACAAATGTTATCTTTGATTGCACACGGAATACCGGCAAGCGGTTCAAGGCTTTCGCCGGAGAGTCTCTTTTTATCAACCGCTTCTGCCTTTTTCAGTGCGGTTTCAAAGTCGGTTGTAATATAAGCTCCTATCTCGGAATCTGTATTTTCTATTTGAGCAATATAAGCATCTGTAAGTTCTCTGGATGAATATTCACCTTTCTTTAGCGATTCTATATGCTCCGAAACACTTCTTTTTATTAAATCTAAACTCATAATTCTGCCCTCCGTCTTAATTTTCTACCACACGGGGAACTGTGATATATCCGTCTGTTTTTGTTGGAGAAGCTGCAAGAAGCTCATCTCTCTCCACATTATGAATAATTACTTCATCATCGTGAAAAACATTGCTTATCGGAATAAGATGTTCCTTCGCCTTTATATTTGATGTATCAACCCTTGTGATTGTATCTGCAAATGCTATGATAGAATTCATATCCTCTGCGTAGCTTATTTTATCTTCATCTGTAAGGTACAGACATGCAAGGTTTGCTATATTTTCAACATCAATTTTGATTTCTTTTTCTTTCTTTTGTTCCGACAATGCAGAATTTTCTTCCGCCTGTACAGCTTCTGTAAGACCAAGTACATCAAGCTGAGCTTTATCTACAAAATCAGGTGCTCCGGTAAGGGGACAAGACGCATCCTTAATCTTCGGAAAAGCAATAATATCACGAAGAGAATCGGCGCCAACCATAAGCATTACAAAACGGTCAAGTCCAAATGCAAAACCGCCGTGCGGTGGAGTTCCGTATCTGAAAGCATTTACCATAAAGCCAAAACGCTCATCAATTGTCTTTTTGTCAAATCCCAAGGCTTCAAACATTTTCTCCTGCACACGTCTGTCGTGAATTCTGATTGAACCTGAACCAAGCTCGATTCCGTTAAGCACTACATCGTATGCTTGTGCCCTCACTCTTCCGGGATCTGTCGTAAGATACTGTACATCCTCCGGATATGGCATTGTAAACGGATGATGTGTTGCAACATATCTATTTTCCGCTTCGGAATATTCAAACTGCGGAAAATCAATTACAAACAGGAATTTATAATCATTTTTTCTGCGCAGTCCAAGCATATCACCCAAATCAAGTCTGAGTCCGCCAAGCGTTCTTCTCACAACATCAAGCTTATCAGCACAAAACAGTATAAAGTCACCGGGCTTTGCTTTGACAGCATCAAGCAATTCTTTCATTTCATCTTCAGTAAAATATTTTGTGAGAATAGAATATATTTCTCCGTTTTGCTTATATGCAATCCATGCCATACCCTTTGCACCGTAGCCCATTGCTTTTTCGGTTAAATTCTCAATGGTTGAACGTGTAAAGTCTGCCTGTCCGGTTACACATATCGCTCTTACATAGCCACCGCTTTGTGCAACCTTTTTAAACACGCTGAAGGAACATTTTTTTGCAATATCCGTAACATCAACAATCGGCAACTCAAATCTGATATCAGGCTTATCCGAGCCATATACATCCATCGCTTCCTGCCAGGTCAGGCGCGGAAAGTCATAATGTATTTCCTTTCCCGTTGTCTCTTTATAGATATACTTAAACATTTTTTCAAGATGATTTAAGATATCTTCCTGTTCTACAAAAGACATTTCCATATCAACCTGCGTAAATTCAGGCTGACGGTCTGCTCGTAGGTCTTCATCACGGAAGCATCTCGCAACCTGATAATATTTATCAACACCACCAACCATCAAAAGCTGTTTGAATATTTGAGGCGATTGAGGAAGTGCATAAAATGTTCCCGGATTCACACGGCTCGGCACAAGATAATCTCTTGCTCCTTCCGGTGTTGATTTTGTAAGCATAGGTGTTTCAACATATAGAAACCCGTTATTATCAAGATAGTCCGATGCAGCCTTCTGAACTTTATATCTGAATTTCAGATTGTTATAAAGCTCCGGTCTGCGAATATCCAAAAATCTGTATTTTAATCGAAGCTCTTCACGAACTTTACTTCCGTCATCAATCGAATATGGTAAACTGTCCGCCTGTGAAATAAGTTCAATTTTATCTGCAGCAAGTTCTATTGTTCCGGTAGCAATCTTTAGGTTAATTGTTTCTTCATCTCTTTCTCTGACCGTGCCTTTTATAGACACTACCGACTGCAAACGCAGCCTTTCGATTAAGCTAAACTCATCAGCGCTCACTTTACCTTCATCCACAACAACCTGTAAAACGCCTTCACGGTCACGAAGATCAATAAATATGATTCCGCCCATATCACGCTTCGTAAGAACCCACCCCGAACATATCTGCTGCGTTCCTATGTGTTCAGGTCTTAAAAGGCCACAATATTCTGTTCTCTTCATAGATTTATTCCTCCTGAATCTTTACTTATATGCTGTGCCGTGAAATGGATTTGTAAACGCACAAAAGGTGTCACCTAAGTAACAACCCCTATAGAACACAGTCATATTTTTAAATATTCAGCATTCTACAGGGCGATTGCTGTACTCGCGGTGCCACCTGTATTTTTTCTCATTAACATTGCCGATTGACGCACGGCATACGGCGCACCTACTAAAATTTCTTCTTTCAGATTGCAGCTCGAAAAGTGTTATTCATACGGGACCGGGACATGGCTTCCACCATCCCATGCTCGCTATACCCGGCTTATCCGTATTACTTCTCTTTTCTCAAACGCTTTTAACTTTTAAGTTTTTATCAATCGTGAGTCGTTGTATTCTGATTGTACTCACTTGCCGGTTTTTCATCTCTGTCAAGAAATGCTTTCTCATAAAGCGGATCAATCTTCGGTGTCCTGACCTGCATTTTAGGAAGTAAATCAGTAAAATCTATACTCTTTACAAAGTTTTCAGTTTGTTTTTTATCTGCCATACAAAACTTCGTTCTCTCAGCCATTGCGCCTGAAACAATTGTTGCGGCTGTTGCACAGAAAACCGTCTGAAATATTGCGAATGCCCACAGCGGAACACCAGCAGGAAGAATGTGACTGTAATCACCCATAATAAACGGATCAAACCTTCCAAACAAGCCAGTTCCCGCTCCGAACATGATGCCAAATCCGACAAGCCAGAAACAAGGTGTACCTATGCAAAAATCCATGAGGTTCTTCATAAGGATATTTCCGGTATTTTTAGCTCTTGTAAAGCCTGCTTCACACATCGAAAAGCCTGCCTGCATAAAGAACACCAACGCCGCACCTAAAAGTACCCAAATTGTATTTACTGCACTATATTCCATAAAAAATCATCTTCTTTCTTAAACCTACTGCCAATTATCTAACACCGAAAAGCAATTCTCCGTATGTTGGGAACGGCCAATATTTTTCTGCTGTAATGACCTCCGCCTCATCACAAGCTACTCGGAGTTCGCTCATTTTCGGAAGTAATTCATCACGAATCATATATCCTTCCTGCTCAACATTTGCACTGTCAGAGAGCTTGCAGAGAACTTTATCAAGCTCATCACATTTTTCAAAAATCTGACCTGAAAGGAGAGAAAGCTTTCTGACTGTTCCGGTTTCATATACACATGAAACTTCTGCATCAAGAGCCTTTTTCTTTCCTGCTGCTGATGCGACGAATGCAGTATATTCTTCAATTGCAGGCAAGATTTCCTTCTTAGCCATCTGAGACATAGTGTTAGCTTCGATTGTAACCGTCTTGCAGTAGTTTTCCAAAGTGATTTCACATCGAGATTTAAGTTCTGCCTCTGAAAATACCTTATGACTTGTAAGCATATCCACATTTTTCTTGTCGAGCAAATGCGGAATAGCATCCGGTGTTGTGCGAAGGTTCAAAAGACCTCTCTTTTCTGTGGCTTCCTTAATCCATTCATCATCGTAGCCGTTGCCGTTGAAAATGATACGCTTATGGTCTTTGATTGTTTTCTTAATCATTTCGTGGAGTGCGGTTTCAAAGTCATCTGCATTTTCAAGCCTGTCAGCATAAATCTTAAGGCTTTCTGCAACAGCAGCGTTAAGCATAATATTTGCACAAGCAATACTATTTGAAGAACCGAGCATACGGAATTCAAACTTATTACCGGTAAATGCAAATGGTGATGTTCTGTTTCTATCGGTTGTATCACGGTTAAACTTAGGAAGTACATCCACTCCAAGCTTCATCTGTGTCTTCTCTGCACCCTTATACGGTGTATCTGTTTCAATTGCTTCCAAAACTGCATTCAGTTCATCGCCAAGGAACATAGAAACAACAGCCGGCGGTGCTTCATTTGCACCAAGTCTATGGTCATTTCCGGCAGTTGCAACCGAAATACGGAGTAAATCCTGATAATCGTCAACAGCCTTGATTACTGCGCAAAGGAACAGCAAGAATTGTGCGTTTTCATACGGCGTTTCACCGGGAGACAGAAGATTTGCACCTGTGTCAGTTGCCATAGACCAGTTGTTGTGTTTACCACTTCCATTTACGCCTGCAAACGGCTTTTCATGAAGCAAGCACACAAGACCGTGACGTGCAGCTACCTTTTGCATGATTTCCATTGTGAGCTGGTTATGGTCGGTTGCAATATTTGTAGTTGTATAAATTGGCGCGAGCTCATGCTGTGCCGGTGCAACCTCATTATGCTGAGTCTTTGCAAGGATTCCGAGCTTCCAGAGTTCTTCATTGAGTTCCGTCATATATGCTTCTACTCTAGGCTTGATTACACCGAAGTAATGGTCATCCATTTCCTGACCTTTCGGAGGTTTTGCACCAAAGAGTGTTCTGCCTGTATAAATCAAATCCTTACGCTTTTCAAACATTTCCTTGGGAACAAGGAAATATTCTTGTTCCGGACCGACAGAAGTATGCACATACTTAGCCTCTGTACCAAAAAGCTTCAGAATACGAAGTGCCTGTTTATTTAACGCTTCCATTGAACGGAGAAGTGGTGTCTTTTTATCAAGGGCTTCGCCGCCGTATGAACAAAAAGCTGTAGGAATACAAAGTGTTTTTCCTTTTATGAAGGCATATGATGTGGGATCCCACGCAGTATATCCTCTTGCTTCAAAAGTTGCACGTAATCCGCCTGAAGGAAAGCTTGAAGCATCCGGTTCTCCTTTGATAAGCTCTTTTCCCGAAAAATCCATAATAACTCTGCCATCAGGTGAAGGAGAAATAAAACTGTCATGCTTTTCGGCAGTTATACCTGTAAGAGGCTGGAACCAATGTGTATAATGTGTGGCTCCGTTTTCAACTGCCCATTCTTTCATGGCATCCGCAACGGCATTGGCTACATTTGAGTCAAGCTGCGCTCCTTCATCAATTGTCTTCTTCAGTGAGTTGTACACCTTTGATGAAAGTTTAGATTTCATAACTCTGTCATCAAAAACTAAGCTTCCAAAATAATCCGGTACGGTTTTCATAGTAAAACATCTCCTTATAAACAGCAAAAGACACCTTCAATGTAAAAATTCTCACATTAAAGACACCTTTGCCTTTTTACTTATATTTATTTATTTTTTAGTATTAAACAATACCCTGTGCATTCATTGCATCTACTACTTTTTCAAAACCTGCAATATTTGCACCTACCACATAGTTTCCGGGGAATCCGTAACGCTTTGCGGCATCATCAATGTTGTCGAAAAGATTAACCATAATATCTTTAAGCTTTGAATCAACCTTTTCGAAGGACCAACTGAGTCTTTCACTATTCTGACTCATCTCCAATGCTGAAGTTGCTACACCACCTGCATTTGCAGCTTTACCGGGTGCAAAGAGCACTCCGTTTTCCTGAAGGTATTTTGTCGCATCAGCAGTTGTTGGCATATTTGCACCTTCTGCAACTGCGATTACACCATTTTTAACCAAGGTCTTTGCATCATCAAGTTCAAGCTCGTTCTGTGTTGCACAAGGAAGCGCAATATCCGCTTTGATGCTCCAAACACCCTTACCTTCGTGATACTCGGAATTTGGTCTGTAGTTCTTATATTCGGTAAGTCTCTGTCTCTTTACTTCCTTGATTTCTTTAAGAGCAGCAACATCAATACCGTCAGGATCATATACCCAGCCGTTTGAATCAGATACGGTAACAACCTTTGCACCAAGCTGATGTGCTTTCTCTACAGCGTAAATTGCAACATTACCGCTTCCTGAAACGACTACGGTTTTTCCTTTGATATCCTTTCCGTTTTTCTTAAGCATTTCATCGGTAAGATACAAAAGACCATAACCGGTTGCTTCTGTTCTCGCAAGTGAACCGCCATATGAAAGACCTTTTCCTGTAAGAACGCCTTCAAACAAGCCTCTGAGCTTTTTATACTGTCCGAACATATATCCGATTTCTCTTGCACCTGTACCAATATCTCCGGCAGGAACATCAGTATCAGCACCGATATATTTACAAAGCTCACTCATAAAGCTTTGGCAAAATGCCATAATCTCTCTGTCAGATTTTCCCTTGGGATTGAAATCACTGCCTCCCTTACCGCCGCCAATCGGAAGCCCGGTAAGTGAATTTTTGAAAATCTGCTCAAATCCTAAGAACTTAATGATTCCGATATTAACTGACGGATGAAGTCTCAAGCCGCCTTTGTATGGGCCGATTGCACTGTTAAACTGTACACGGTATCCGGTATTAACCTGAACATCACCCTTATCATCAATCCACGGTACCCTGAATTTGATTTGTCTTTCGGGATTAACGAGTCTTTCAAGCAGTGCATCTCTTCTATACGCTGCCTCATTTGCGTCAACAACAGGTCTGATTGAGTCAAGAACTTCACGAACCGCCTGATGGAATTCCGGTTCATTAGGATTTTCTCTTTCAACCCTTTCGATTACTTCATCTACATACGACATTTTTTGTTCCTCCTTTAGCAGCGAAAAGAAAAAAGCGCCTCCAAGAGTATAGAAATACTCTTAAAGACGCCATTGCCTTATCTCCACAAACTCATATTATATTGTTAAAACAAAAGAAGCGTCCTCGAGAACCGAATCTCGAAGACGCCTTTGCCTTCAACTGCACTCATTATACACCCAATTTTTTTATTTGTCAACCCTTTTTTTGAATTTTTTACTAAAAAACTTTCAGATATTTGGTAAATTTGCGTTTTTCTCTTGACAAATTTGAAATTTTAGTATATAATGGTTGCAAATGAGCAAAGACGTTCATTCATTTAGAAGAATTTTCTTCTAAGTGAGTGACGTCTTTTTTTGTTTATTTATTCGTTTTATTATTTGCATGAAAGGACGTGGACCTATGAACACAGAAGGTCAGGTACGAATCCCTTCCGGATGTGCAATTGCTGCAGTTATATCTAAAGAAGGAAATCGCATGACGGGTGAAAAAA
>JAFWWX010000156.1 GCA_017517985.1 Clostridia bacterium
CTGCATGACGGGAAGGGATTCTATTCCTTTTTTGATGCAAAAAAAGAATTTACATATACAGATAACGGAGATAGTGTAACAATTCATTTTTCAGGTGATTTGATGCCGAGCACATTCAAATATTCCATATGTGAAAATATATTATCTATCGAGGACAGTTTTGGGAATCTTGTGAGATACAAAAGAAATAAGGAGTGATTTCAATAATGAAAAAATTTTTGGGTGTTTTATTAAGTTTAATAATGATGCTGTCACTATTGCCGATGACAACGATGGCATCAGACTTCATCACCAAAGTAGATTTGAATATAGAAAAACCGGTTGCAGGTGAGACGTTAGGATGGCACAAAACAGCCACTACGGTAAATAATGATTCAAACTACAAGGTATATCAAAATGCTGAATGGTATGACGAAACAGAAAAAAGATATATGAATCAGACCGAGAATTTTCAATCTGGGCATATATATACAGTTGAGATATGGGTGGAAGCAAAGGATGGCTATGAATTCGATGCAACCGCTACCGCCTATAATTTGAAAGCAACCGTAAACGGAAAGGAAGCCAAGGTCAGCAAAGCCTTTGAGTATCAAAGGTGGGCTATGGCGGTTGTGTCTTATACCTTCCCCGAAGTAAAGGAACATAAGGAAATCACACATGTTAATGTTTCGGATATTATAGAACCAAAAATTGGAAGACAGTCCATTGCCCGTCCGCATTATCTGAAATACAGCGAGGGTGTGGAAGGGTACGATGCAACGTGGTATGAGAATTACCAAAGCACAGGTGCTGCTTTAGCTCTTCCGTTTACAGGAGTTTTTACAGAAAAAAACACCTATACGTTTGAAGTTGTATTGGAAGCAAAGGATGGTTATGCTTTTGCTCGTAAATCCACGGGACTTCCGGATGTGGTTGTTACTTTTAACGGCACGGCTGTAGGTTATTTAATCAGGTTTGACGGAGCCGGCAGGCTTGTGGTACTTGAGGAATACGATTATTTAGGAGCTGCCAAAGAAAAAATAATGGGTGCTGTATCGTACGAAATTCAAGAACCCGTAATAGGAGAAAAGCCTTCCTTCAAAGCCGAAAACCAGCGTGAAGACGGACTCTATTATATTGATACGGTTGATCCCAATTCAACAAAGTATGGTATTACCTGGTACGAAGGTGTTGGCGGCGCACGAAAAATGGATGAGAATGATACATTTAAAGCCGGTGAATATTACTATGTCGCAATAAAAGTAAAGCCGATAGACGGATACCAATTTGATACAGATTCAAATGGTGATTTGCTCGTGAAAGGATTTATCAACCGCAATTTATCAGTGATGGGCGGTAATGAGGAAGGTATGTTTATCGGATATACATTTGATAAGCTGGAAGAGGAAAAACGCACAATAATATCCGAAGTCGAGGCTGTATCAAATTATTCGGATATTGCCTATATTGGTGACAAGGAATCCACTCCGCAGTTTACCGTGACAAAAGGCACTCCTGTACGAATAGAATTTACCGGCTGGCAGACAAAAGATGAAAAAGGCGAATTTGTAAATTTGCCTCATGGTGGCACTTTTACGGATGCTCCTGTAAAAGTACTGGGACGGATGGTTATTGATGGCGATGCAAACAAAGAGTATGTTCTTGCGAAAAATGTTAAGTTAACTGTAAACGGCATTGAATGGCTGACCGGTCACAGCGGATTTTACGATGAACACAGTGCTTGTTCAGCTGTTTCGATGGAGATTAACACTTTAACAAAAAAAGAAGATGCGAAACCGGCTGAAACGGATAAACCTCAGGAAACAGAAAAACCGCAAGAGCCGGAAGAACCAACCGAAACAGAAAAACCGACTCAAACAGAAAAACCTGCGGAAAAACCAACTGAAGCAGAAAAACCGCAGGATACAAAATCCAATCCTTTTGTTGATGTGATAAAGGGGCAGTATTACTATGATGCTGTTTTGTGGGCAGCAAATGAAGGCATTACGGGAGGAACAAGTGCAAACACATTCTCACCGGAGGCAAATTGTTCAAGAGCACAGGTGGTTACTTTCCTACACAGAATGATTGCATCACCTGAGCCTGCAGCAATAACTTTGCCGTTTGCAGATGTAAAAACAAGCGACTATTTCTACAAACCTGTAAAATGGGCATACGGCAGTAAAATAACCGGTGGTACAAGTGATACTGCATTTAGTCCGGACGATAACTGTACGAGAGCACAGGTTGTTACTTTCTTGTGGCGAACAGCAGGTCAGCCTGAACCGAAAGGAAAAAATAATCCTTTTGCCGATGTGAAGTCAGATAGCTATTATTACAAAGCTGTTCTATGGGCAGTAGAACAAGGTATAACCGGCGGAACAAGTGCCTCCACCTTTTCACCTGACAACAACTGCACAAGAGCACAGGTAGTAACATTCCTTTATCGTTTTATAAATAAACAATAGTTAAAACTGCCCTATATCATTTTTGCGATATGGGGCAGTATGTTTTTTGGAGGGAAGATAATGTCAAGAATGATATTAAGTTTAATTTTACTTATGTCAATGGGATTTTGTGGATGTGGATTACATTGGCGAAATACAGATGATATTGATGGTGGTGTTGTGACACGTAATTCGGGAGAGGATTCAGCAAAAGTTATTGAATCAACAGAAATTATAAGCTTCGATTGTGAATTTTCGTTTATTTCTGCGGCTTTTGATGAAGAAAACGAGCTTACAGGAAAGGTTTATAAGTTGAGTGCTGTGATGGGAGATAATATTGTAAGAGCAAAAATTGATTGGCGCGGACGGGATGGTAGCGGAGATAAATCAGAGTTTGATACAGATTCTTCTTTTATGGCAAAGCTTCAGGAAATTGTGAAAAAATATGATTTGGCAAAGCATAATGGATATACCCACCATGTATCAGGACTTCCTGATTTGTATGGTGAGCAGATTGATATAAAATATGCTTCCGGTGAATCTATTTATGCACATGATAACCAGGATGGTTTTCTTCCAATGGATGCTATGGTAGAGTTGATAGAGCTTTTTTCTGGAAAAACATCAGTAAATTGATTTTAGCTATGATTAAGTAAGTTCCTTGAACGTGCCCATAATACTTGATTAGTTATTTGACAATTATTAAGAGGAGATATATAATATCTTGAGAGGTGATTGTATGCATTTATTTTTACATATTATTAAAGACACAATCAGTATAATGCCTTTTATATTTATCATATATCTTGTCATAGAATATCTGGAGCACAAAACAAATACTGCAATTAGCCATACACTTATGAAAGCAGGCAAAATGGGTACAGTATACGGCGCATTACTTGGCAGTATTCCTCAGTGTGGATTTTCCGTTATAGCTTCGGATATGTTTTCACGTGGGGCAATAACTGTTGGTACTCTTGTTGCAATATTTATCGCAACGAGTGATGAGGCAGTTCCGATAATACTTTCTCATCCGGATATGGCATCTGTAGCCTTGAAACTTATCGGTCTCAAGATTGTATTTGGTGTTGTTTTTGGGTTGTTGACAGATATCATCTGGAATAAAACTCACAAAATTAACGTTTGTACAGTGGAGGAAGAACACGAGCATTTTCACGGAAACTGCGAAAGCTGCGAGGGTGGAATACTTAAATCCGCTCTGCGTCACACGCTCAAGATTTTTGTCTTTGTGCTTGTTGCCAATGTCATCTTTACTTTTTTGATAGAGGCTATAGGTGAGGAATCTCTTGCCGATTATCTATTAAAGGATTCTGTATTTCAGCCTTTTGTAGCATCTCTTATAGGTCTTATACCAAATTGCGCAGCTTCAGTACTTCTTGCTGAGAGTTATCTTTCCGGAGTTCTGAATTTCGGTTCACTAGTGGCAGGACTTGTTTCCGGGGCGGGAGTGGGAATGCTTTTGCTCTTTAAACGAAACAAAAATATAAAAGAAAATCTGTGTATTCTGTTACTATTATATGCAATTGGTATAGCGTGTGGTTTTGCTGTTGGATTAGTATAAAAAACAGAACATGATGAAAGTTTTTGTGCATATAAATTAATATTAGTGAAAATTGAGCCTCCAAGGATTGTTCCCTGGAGGCTCATGTGATTAGTGCTTATATTTCAGTTTTCCATAAACCGTGAA
>JAFWWX010000157.1 GCA_017517985.1 Clostridia bacterium
ATGTCCGGGATGGGAATGTGAGGTGAAGTAAATGGCAGTACCAACAACATTCGAAAAAGAACTTCATAAAATCTTTGACGGCATCGATAATCTTGAGAACAAGAAATATGTCGGCCGTGCATTTTATGCAAGCATAGACAACAACACGAAATTCAAAGCTGAATTCATTTCCACCAATTCTTATGAACATTTCGATGCATTAAGAATCAGAGTCCTGCACAAGGATGAAGGCGAACTCGATGCTAACACCATCAGACTGAAAGAAGCTTGGGGAATGAAACCTGTGGCAAACGGTAACTTTCCAAACGGAGTCTCTCCGCATATGTGGATAGACAGAGGTCAGCTTGAATGGTATGCATATGCACCGAATCCCAGAGACTACGAAATACTTGCTGATCAGATAACTGATTATGTGGATGTGTTTCAGGACCAAGACATGAGTCAGGAAATGGGCGGTATGAGTATGTAAAATAAGACACGAAGGGAGTGATGCAGAGTATGTTTGTATTCGATTGGTTTATGGACTGGATATACGGCAAAGTTCTCGAATTCGTTCAGGAATTCTTTACATACATCAGTGGAATGGGTGTAGAGATATTTGAACTTGGATGGATACAAGCACTGCTTGAATTCTTTCGGTTGTTCGGATGGGCAATGTATGTAATTGCCTTAGTTGTAGCAGTATTCGATGTAGCACTCATGTGGCAAAGCGGTCAGGGTGGTGGAATAAAGGATGCTGCCCTTGGAGCGATAAAAGGCTTTATGGCAGTAAACCTCTTTACTGTTCTTCCGATAGAATTGTATAAGCTTTGCATTGACATGCAAAAGAGCCTTGGCAATGCAATGACTACAATGTACGGAAGCAGTTTAACATTTGACTTATCAACCGCCGCTTCTGATACCATAGGAATGCTCACCGGTACCACAGGCATAGTGAATCTGTGTATTATAATCGCACTTGGCTATGCAGTAATAAAAGTATTCTTTGCAAATATCAAACGAGGCGGTATCATGATGACCAATATAGCAGTTGGTTCGATGTATATTTTCGGACTTACAAGAGGTCATCAGGATGGCTTTGTAGATTGGTGCAAACAGGTGATCGCAATATGCCTTACAGCATTCCTGCAAAACTCACTTCTCTTTGCAGGTCTTGTTACATTCCGAGATAATATGATTTTAGGACTTGGAATTATGCTAGCTGCAAATGAGGTGCCGAGAATTGCCGATAGGTTCGGTCTTGATACTTCATCAAGAGTGAATATCATGAGTACATATTACGCAACACAAGCAGCCGTAAGAACAACACAGGCCGTAATGAAGTTTATGAAGAAATAAGGAAGGAGGATGTAGAGATTGTATATATATCCCGATAACTTAAAATCAAAAGCCGTTATGTGGATGTGGGAACTTAAGGACATAGGCATTATTGCTATCTGCGCAATTATTTCAATTGTTGCAATTACTCAAACAGGCTTTATGCTTCCGCTTGCTGCAACGGCAGGATATGCATTCTTGACTATCAGAGTTGACGATGTGTCGATAATGATGTTTATACAGAGTGCATGGCGATACTTCGCCGGACAACAGTATTATGAATGGAGGTTGGATAGCGATGGGTAAGAAACGCAAAGAAGAAAAGCAGAAAGCCTCAACCAGAAAGCTTATAGGAATCAAGGATATAGGAGAAGCATCCCTTGTCACATACGATCAGGGAGAGCTTGTGTACTTCCTTGTTAAGCCGACAAATATATCGGTGTTATCAGAAGAAAGCATCAGTGCAAGAATTTATTCATTGATGACTGTTCTGAAAGGTATGCCTGAGATAGAAATGTGTGCCTACAACAGCCGTGAAAACTTTGACGGTAACAAGAGATACCTTAAAAAGCGAATGGATGAGGAAACAAATTACATCATCAGACAGCTCTTAGAAAAGGACATGACTCACCTTGACAACATTCAGGTACAGACAGCGACTGCAAGAGAATTTGCAGTTATAATTCGTTTCAGGAAAGAAAACGAAAATGAAAAGAGCAGACACATTACAGATGTTGCCCAAAAGCTTCGTGATACAGGCTTCACAAGTAAGATTGCTTCTCATGAAGACATACAAAAGCTTGTTGCAGTGTATTTCGAACAGAATGTCACACAGGAAGTGTTCGAGGAACACGATGGGGACAGATGGGTAATCTACGGCGATGAAGGAGTGTGATGTAAATTGGCAAAGAAAAGAGAAAAGCAGACCGAAAGCGTCAAGATCAAATCTTTCGTAGATATGATTGCACCGTCAGTTATTAAATTCTTTCCGGATTACTTTATATGCGGAAACACATACAGAAGTGTGTGGGCATTAAGAGAATATCCGCCTACCACAGAGGAACAGGCGATATTAAAACATTTAGGAGAGAAAGACGGTGTTACACTTAAAATCTATGCAAGACACGTAACAGCAGCAGAAGAAAGAAAAATCATCTCAAATGCTGCAAACAAAAACCGTATGAAGCAAACAAGCACAAACGACCTACAAGAAACGGTAGTTGCAGAAGGCAATTTACAGGATGTAACAAACCTTGTAGTAACAATGCACCGAAACCGTGAACCGCTGATTCATACTGCAGTATATATTGAACTCATTGCTCATGAGCAAGAGAAACTCAAAGAACTGCAGACAGAGGTCTTAACAGAACTGATTCGTTCAAAGCTGAATGTGGACAGGTTGATGCTGAAACAATTGCAGGGTTTCATATCAGTAATGCCGAGTGGATTTAACGCATTTGGAGAACAGTACGAAAGAGTACTGCCTGCATCAAGTGTTGCAAACTTGTATCCGTTTAACTATTCAGGTAAAACTGATGAAAATGGATTCTATATCGGCAGAGATAAGTATGGCAGTAACATTATTGTCGACTTTAACAGGAGAGCCGAAGACAAGACAAACAGTAATATTCTGATACTTGGTAACTCCGGTCAAGGTAAATCATACTTGCTGAAGCTCTTGCTCATCAACTTTCTCGAATCAGGAAAGTCAATTTGTTGCCTTGATCCTGAACATGAGTACGAAGACCTTTGTAACAACTTCAGTACAGGCAAAGGCGGAGGAGCATACTTCGTTGACCTTATGTCAGGCGAGTACATAATCAATCCGCTTGA